>NZ_DBHHEV010000002.1:19690-41727 GCF_057238965.1 Peptidiphaga sp. | reverse complement strand
TCAACGCCCTCGCCCAGATTGCCGCGAGTGCCGCCTTGCACTCCCAAGAGGAGGTGCGGGCAAGATGCAGCGTGATCATTCAGGAGCGCAGGAACCTCGTAGCGGCGCTCGCCGCGCACGGCATCGCCGTCCCGGCGTCCCAGGCGAACTTCGTCTGGCTCGCCGGATTCGGCGAAGCCCTCGAAAACGCGTGCCTCGAGGAAGGCGTGACCGTGCGCCGTTTCGGCGAGGAAGGCGTGCGAGTCAGCGTGGGTCAGACCGAGGGCTCGCTGCGCCTGCTCAGGGCCGTCGCGTCGATTCTCTGAACGGCGGCAGGAGGCGTGCCGGAACAAGTGGGACGAGCGCTTGCACAAGCGGTGGGACAAACGCTTCCAGAGGCGGTGGATCGGGCGCTCGGAAAACGGCTGTCGCCAAGCGCCGGTCAAACGCTTGGAAAGCGGCGGGCGCGGAAAGCGACTGGCGTCAATCGCCCAAAAACCGAAGCGCCTAAAAGACGGTGGCCACGAAGGCCAGCGAGGTGAGGACTTCGCCCAAGCCGATGGCTTTGACGCTCAGGGGTCTGCCCGCGCGTCCGAGGAGCGGCACGACGACGGCGCGGATCGCGATGGCGAGCCACACGGCTGCGTGAATCCAGCCGAGCTCCCCGCGCCATGCGAGAACGAACGCAGCCGCCGCCCACAAGGCGTGCCACAGGACGGATGCGGCGAGGTAGACGTTCGAGCCGCGCTCGCGGATGTTCGTTTTGACATAGAAAAGCGTTCCGGCGAAGTACCCGAAGAAGAGGGCGGTCAGCAGCCAGGCTCGGGGCGAGGCTGCGAACCCGGGGGCGCCGTCGCCCGCAATGTCGAACATCACAGGGATCATGAGACAGGCGGCGACGATGGTGTCGAGGCCCGAAATCAGCGAACGCTCGTCGCGTTTCCACGCCTCCCACGCCGCGACGGCCACCAGCGGCGAAAAGACGAGCGCCCACCGCCACAAATAGGGCGCGCTGACGAGCGAAGCCAAGCCCAAAGCCGCGACGATCAGCCCGTAGAGCCGCACCGGCGGGAAGTAGCGTTTCTTGCATCTGGATTTGAGCCACACCGTGGCGCTGTAAAAAAGGAAGTATCCGACGAACCAGAGCGCGAAGACCACGATCTCGACAGGCCGAAAGCCGCCCTCGACGACGCCGACCAAAGGGGGGATCGTCACCATCGCCCACGCGCCATGGTATTGCGGAATCCACAGCCTCGCGTTGCGCCGCTTCTTGCGTTTCCTGCGCGAAGTTCCGGGCGAGGCTTTGCCGACGGTCGTGGAAGTCATGGTCAAAGTCTACCGTCCGGGACCCGAAGGAGGTAAGGCAAACCTAATCGTCCGGGTTCGGGCGGGGGCAGCCGTCCCAGCCCGGAGGAGCGTGCTGAGGGCCGGAAAGCCGGTCGGAAAACCGGGCACGGGAGGGAAAGCCGGGCACGGCTCGGAAAGCCGGTCGGAAAACCGGTCAAAAAGCCAGGCACGGGCCGGAAAGCCGGGTGGAAAGCGCTCAGAAAAGCCGAGCCGCGGCTCGCTTGAGCTGGAATCCCTTGCCGGAAAGCTCGCTGGTGCAGGTGATCCCCTGCTCCTGGGAGACGGAACACCAGATTCCGTTGTGGGAGACGGTTGAGCCGTAGGCGACCTGGATGGAGGAGTTGAGCGCCGAATTGCAGTCGGCAGTCGCCTCCTTCGCCTGGCTCAGATGGTAGGTGGCCGTTTTGTTCTCACAGCCGTCGGGAGAGGGGTAGTCGTAGATGTAAATCGAGCAGGAGACGCTCTCGTCGTCGTCGTCGAACTTGCAGCGGATGTTGTGCTTCCCGGTGGTGAACTCGGTTACGTCTTTGGCGCCGCTGGGGGCGGGGCTCGCAAGATGCCACCACGAGCGGTCGGAGGCGAGGTCGGAGACTTCAGACGTGCTCTTCTTCATCTGCTTCGTCAGATCGACCGTGTACTCGGCGCCGCAGTTTTTCGACAGCGCGGACATCGCGGACGTGGCGAGCTTTCGCTCCTTGCTGAGCTTGTCTTCCTTTTTCGCCGCCTGGATGAAGACGGTCAGGCTTTTGGCGTCGTCTTTGACCGTGCACGAGCTCTTTTCCTTGAGCTGCGAGACGGCCTCGCGGGCCTCCTCCAGCGAGCCGTTGGCGTTGAGCGTGGTCTTCTTTGTGGTCGACGGCGCTTCCGCGGTCGTCGACGTCGCCTTCGGATCCTTGTCGGGATCGGCGGCGTCGCGCCCGTCGCGTATGACCTTGATGTAAAAGACGGCCAGTGCGAGAAGCAACACTCCTGCCGCGAAAACGAGGAAGTAGAGGGGGCGGCGGGACTCGGGGGGTTGCTCCTGCCATTGCGGAGAGCCTTGATCAAGCCACGGATTGTCAGGCGCAGAGCTCATTTGCCTGATCACCGTCCTTTCAGATCGCCTGCCTAGCATTTCAAAAGTAACCTACCGGGCACCCTTCTTGCTAGTTCTGTCCACTGTGAGGCGCAGCCTCCGTTTTGGACGCCGGTTCTCACGGGGAGGTTAAATCTGAAAGAATCTTCCGGGGCGAACTTCGGCTCCGGGGCCTTCTGCGCATCGCCCCGACCCTGCCGGAGGTTGCTGCTATTGTAGGGTGTGCAGGCGTCCGGTCAGAGAGTGCAGACGCCCGGTTGACGAGTTTGGAAGGCATGGCAATGAAAGAAATGGCGTCTGGCGACATCAGCGCCGCGGATCTGGCGCGCAGCGCCGATTTGCTTGAGAGGATCCACGGGACCTTCAGGGGCCGCGTCGTGGGGCAGGACGCGCTGTACACGGCCCTCGTCACGTCCTTGCTCGCAAGGGGGCACGTGTTGCTCGAGTCTGTGCCGGGCTTGGCCAAGACGACGGCCGCCACGACGATCGCCTCCGCGATGTCGGGGACCTTCTCGCGAATCCAATGCACGCCGGACCTTATGCCCAATGACATCGTCGGCACGCAGATGTACTCGTATGAGACCGGCACCTTCACGACCCAGCTCGGTCCGGTGCACGCCAACGTCGTCCTTCTCGACGAAATCAATCGGTCCTCGGCAAAAACGCAGTCTGCGATGCTCGAAGCGATGCAAGAGGGTCAAACGTCTATCGGAGGGGCCGTTTACGAACTCCCGCGTCCCTTCACCGTCATGGCCACCCAGAACCCAATCGAAGAGGAGGGCACGTACGTTCTTCCCGAAGCCCAAATGGACAGGTTCCTCATGAAAGAGGTTTTGACCTACCCGAAGCCCTCCGAAGAGGTCGAGATTCTGACGAGGACGGCGACGGGCACGTTCAACCGAAGAAGGAGCGAGAACCCGGTCACCACGGAAGACGTTCTGTTCCTTCAGAACACGGTCCAGCGGGTCTACGTCGACGACGCCGTCAAAAAATACATCGTCGCGATCGTCAACACCACCCGCGGCGGCGGACCCAGGCCGATCCAGGGGCTTATGGAGAACATCCGGGTGGGAGCCTCCCCGCGCGGCGGCCTCTCGCTCATGCAGGTGGGCCAGGCCCTGGCGCTTCAGGCGGGGCGCAACTACGTCATTCCCGACGACGTCAAACAGCTGCGGCACGCCGTGCTGCGCCACCGCCTGGTTCGGACGTTCGACGCGCTGGCCAACGACGTCACGCCGGAGGCGCTCATCGACATGGTCTTCAACGCAGTGCCGACGCCATGACCCGTACGACAGCAGGCCAGAGAATGGCTCTCATACGCGCCCGCCTGTCGCTCCCGCAGGTCAGGCGGGCGGCCGGCCTCTTCGAGGGCTCGCACACCTCGATCCTCACGGGCAAGGGAAACGACTTCGAGGATCTCACCGACTACCAGCCGGGGGACGAGGTCCGGGACATCGACTGGAAGGTGTCCGCCCGCGCCGGAAAGCCCATCATCCGCCGGTTTGAGCGCGACACCGACGTCTTCACTCAGCTGCTCATGGACACGAGCCTAGAAATGCGGGCGCTGGCGCCGTCGGGCGAGGCGAAATCGGCGATCGCCCTGGCGACGGCGGAGACCCTCGCCTATCTCGCCTCGTACCGCGGCGACAGGGTGGGCCTCGTCTACGGCAACTCGGCGGGGGCGATGCGCCTTCCGGCCCGCCACGGTTTGAGCCATCTCGATTTCGTGCTCGATCGCACCGAGCACGCCTTCGAGCAGGCGCAGGCGGAGACTAACGTCACCGCCGTCGTCGATTATCTTCTGAAGACGACGCGGGAGCGCTCGCTCGTCATTCTCGTCACCGACCAGTTCTGGCCGACTCCCGCGGCGGAATTCACCCTTCGCCGGATCCGCGAACGCCACGAACTCATGGTGGTCCGCATCGAGGACATGCCCCTGACCGCCGAGGGCGTCGCCGCGATGGCAGACATAGAGGAGAACCTCTTCCTCCCCGAGTATGTGCGCGAGGACGTCGAATTGCAGCGCGAGGTCCAGGCGGAGCGCGCGATGCGCGAGTGGGGCGCGTCCGAGCTGCTGGCCCGCTACGGCGTGCTCAATGCGTCGCTGGCTTCGTCCGCCGACATCCTGCCCGTCGTCGTCGGCCTGCTGAAGAGGCAACATCATGCAAAGTAACGAGTTTTTCCGGCCCGGGACGGGCGCCGGGGTCGTCACATTGGCCGCCGGCCTCGCCGCGCTCGCAGCGATCTTGTGGTTTGTGGGCTGGCATTACGCCTACGCCAAGCGGCGCGGACTGCAGATCGAGCTCGCCCCGGTCGTTCAAACACAGCGCGAACGTTGGATTTCCACGCTCCAATCGATTCGGACGGAGGACTTGCGCGAGCTCCATCAGCTTCTTTCGCGAACCATGCGTGAGATTCTGGGCGAAAGGGCGGGGCGGGATCTGAGCACGTGGACCGTCTCAGACCTCAGGGCGAGCGGAAAGTTCACTTCGGTGTGCGGGCTCCTCGAGTCGTGGGAGCAGCCCGCTTTCGGCCCCGTGAGCCAGGCGGACGCCGAAGAGTCCGTCCGGCGCGCAGTCGAGGAGGTTTCATCGTGGTAGTGCCCTGGGCGATTCCCCTGATCTGCCTTGCGTCTGCGGCCATAGGGCTTGCCGCGTGGTTCCTCGGCAAGGACCGGCGCGCCCGGAGCGTCTCCTATGTTGCGCACACCCGCTTCCTGCGCCGGGGCGCGAGGTATCGCAGCCGCATGGCCAGACTGCGGCTGGCGGCGGCGGCTCTGGTCGCCGCCATGGGGGCGGCTGCCGTTTCCTCGGCGGTCATCGTGGCGCGGCCGTCCGAGTTGAGGGCCCACTCCTCCAAATTGGCTTCGCGCGACCTTATCCTCTGCCTCGACGTCTCGGGGTCCGTCGAGGCGTTCGACGCGCAAGTTCTCAAGACGTTCGCGGAGATGGTCGATCAGTTCCACGGCGAACGGGTCGCCCTCGTCGTGTGGAACCGGTCCTCGACGGTCGTGTTCCCCCTGTCCGACGATTACGCGATGGTTAAGGAAGAGCTGGGCCGCGTCAGGAAGGTCCTCCAAGGAGGCCGAGACGTCGACGACCTGTACACGAGGACTTCCGCGGGAGACCGGTTCGCGGGCGCCTCGCTCATCGGCGACGGCCTGGTCAGCTGCACGCAGAGCTTTGACTACGGAGACAAGGACCGTTCCCGCACGATTCTCTTCGCCACGGACAACTGGCTTGAAGGCAGCCCGGCCTTCAAGCTGAAAGAGGCCGCAAGCATAGCCCACAAGCGCAAGATACGCGTCCTGGGGCTGCTCATCAGCGGATACCCGCAGGGCCGAAACGAGTTCCGTTCGACGATTCAAGGGATAGGCGGGAAGGTGTACGACGCCCAGAGCGCCCGGGCCGGCGAGCAAATCGTCAAGGAAGTCCAAGCCCAAGACAAGAAAGAGCTGGCTGGGACCGCGCAGGCCAGCGTCGTCGACACGCCGGGCCGTTGGCCTGCGCTTGCGGGAGTCGCCGTCGTTCTGATCATCGGGTTGGCGTGGAGGTACCGGCTGTGATGATGTGGATATGGCCCGTCTGGCTCGTCGCCCTCTTTCTCATTCTCGGGCTGGGCGCGTGCTTCTTTTGCTGGAACCGCGAGAAGTCATCGCACAAGGGCGCTTGGAAGGACTGGTCGAGGCGTGGGCTCATGGTTGTGACGGTCGCCTCCATCGGCGCCGCGCCGAGCGTGGCGCTTCCGCAGGAAAAGACGGTCCGAGGGGCGAATGTCTTTTTCGTCGTCGACACAACCGGCTCGATGAACGCGGAGGACTACGACGGCAAGAAGCCTCGCCTGGAAGGCGTGAGGGCGGACATTCGCCAAATAGTCTCTCGGATCCCGAACGCCAGGTACTCGATCGTCTCGTTCAACTCCGGGGCCACCAGAGAGCTTCCGATCACCACCGACGCCGCCGCCGTCGAATCTTGGGTCCAAACGGTCAAACCCGAGCAGTCGAGCTATTCGAACGGGTCCTCGGTGTACCGCCCGGTCGAGGTTCTCAAGCGTGAGCTCAAGCGTTCTCGCAGCAGCCACCCCCGGTCCGTGCAGCTCGTCTATGTATTCAGCGACGGCGAGCCGCGCGGCGCCAAAGGACAGGAGAAAACTTATGACCAGGTTCGCGACCTCATCGACGGCGGAGGCGTTCTCGGATATGGAACGGCGGCCGGCGGCCCGATGAAAGAGACCGGATTTTCCGGGCCGGGCAAGTATATTCAGGACCCGCAAACCCGGCAAACGGCCATTTCGAAGATTGACGAGAAGGCGCTCAAAACGGCGGCGGGCCAGCTGAAGGTCAATTACATGCATCGCACGGCGCCGGGCCAGACGATCGACGTGCCCAATGTGTCCAAAATGGAGCAGCGCACCAGCGACGGCCGCGAGGAGCGCAGCCCGGTGTTGTGGCCCGCCGGCATCGCGCTTGCGACGCTTGTGGCTTGGGAGATCGCTGCCACGATGCCGCGCATCCGATTGAGAGTGGGGCGAAAGTGACCGAGAACGGGACGGCTGTGTACGGCGGCGGGCCCGGCCGGGGCCAAGCGGGGCCGAGCGTGGGCGAGAGCCCGCCGATTGCGGGCGGCGACGGGCTGGCGACGGACGACGTCGGCCTGATGCTGGGCGGCGGCGTCAACCTGACGGAAGGCGAGATCGCGCCCACAACCTTGCGCAGGATGAGAGCGTGGAAATGGGGCGGCGGCGCGGTCGTCATTCTGCTGACGCTGTGGTGCGCGGCGATGTTCCTGCTTCCGCGCTGGGCCCGCATGGCCTATGACTCCGACCCCGAGGCGTCCGCGGGACGCTACCGTTTGGCGATGAACATCACGCCGAGCTTTCTGCAGGGCTGGGAGGCGCGTTTCAATCTCGGCACCGCCTTGGCCAAGGGCAAAAGGCACTCGGAAGCCATCGGCAGCCTCTCGATCGCTTTGGACAGGGTTCCGAAGTCCAAGAGGACCGGCAACCAAATCGCCGAGGCGGACGGACCCGAATGCAAAGTCAGGCGAAACCTCTCTCTCGCCTACGAAAAACGCGGAGATCAGTCCAAGGGCGCCGGCCGCAAGAACGCCGCCAAAAAGGACTACGCGAAAGCCTCCTCGACGATGGCCCCTTGCTCGAAAAACAACGACAAGAACAAGCAGTCCAAGGACCGCCAGGACAAGAAGGCGAATCCTCCCTCGCCGAGCCCCACTCAGAATCCGAGTCAGAACCCGGGCCAGAATCCCAGCCAGAATCCGAGTCAGAGCCCCGGCCAGAATCCGAGTCAGAATCCCAGCCAGGATCCGAGTCAGAGCCCCGGCCAGAATCCAAGCCAGGATCCGGGCCAAAGCCCGAGTCAGAGCCCGGGCCAGAATCCGAGTCAGAGCCCGTCGCAGTCGCAGAGTCCGAACAGCCCGGGCCAGGATCCCAACCAGAACCCCGGGGGCGCTTCCCCGACGCCCGCACCGCCGTCGAACGATCCGAAGACGGACGAAAAGGAGAAGAAACTCAAAGAGAGAAACCGTGAAGGCGACGAGGATGCCCGCAAAAAAAGGAACGGCGGAGGCTACAAAGTCGATTGGTGAAAGGCTGCAGGGGCCGCCGCACGTCACGGCCGACCGAGTGAGCGCATGAGCCGGGCAAGCGGTGAAAGAATCTGCAGATCGCCCTCGAGCCAGGGGACCGATTTCAGGTCGCTTTCCCCGAGCCACCGGAGTGCCGTGTGGCTCGGGCCGAGGCGCGGCTCGCCCTTCGCATACGCCGCCCACAGCCGCATTCGGCGTTCGCCGGGCAGGGGCCAGTCGCCGTCGGGCCCCGCGACGAGGCCGACGTCGGCCGCGACAGACACCTCGATCCCGAGCTCCTCCCGCAATTCACGGTGCAGGGCGCTTTCGGGGTCCTCTCCGGGTTCGACTTTGCCGCCGGGAAACTCCCACAGGCCGGCGAGCTCTTGCGGATACGAGCGTTGGGCGGCCAAAACGCGGAGCCCCTGAGGAGAGCGCGCGAAGATCGCCGCGGCGACGATGAGTGCTGACATCCCGTTCACGATGTCAGAGGAGAGGGCGCCGTGCACGACGCCGCGCCGCCGAGCCTTGGCGGGAAGCCCGATGCCGAGGGCTGTCGGGGGATGCATGCGGTTGAGGACCGGCGGAAGCCTCCCCGCGGAACAACTGCGGCTGTCTTGTGAAACACTGGAGTGCATGTTGTACGAGCACGGACTTCGCCAGATCGACTGGGTGGCACAGCACGCGTGCCTGTGGACGTGGACGGTGCAGGAGCGGTTCTTCCGGTGGTTGAAGGAAAATTACGGGGAAAATTACAGGATGGGACTCGATCGGAAAATGAACCGGGTGACCGTTGAGTCTTCCCGCGGGCTCCTCGTGATGCGCGGCGCCATAGTCGCGTCGGTCGCGTCGCTGCCGACCACGCTGATGTGGGGCTGGTGCCCCCGGTTCAACGAGGAGACGGCCGCCCATCCGATCGCCCTCGCCATGAAGGAATACGGGGAGAAACAGGGGTTTGACGAATTCGCGGCGGAAGAGGTCGAGTACCGGTCCGAGGCCGGCCCGTTCGGCGTCGTCTCAAAGCTGGCGGAAGACGTGGCCTGCTGCGTGAGCGACCTCTTCGGGCCTGACTACCGGTTTTACATGCCCTCGATGAATGTGTTCGGAAATCGGGTGACGATCGCGATATGGGACATTCCGCGCGAGGCGCTGTCGGTGGACTTCCTCGAAGCGATGGCCAGGGTGCGTCAGATGCTGCGGAACGTTGCAGACCCGGCGTGGTCTCTTGACGGTTTCGCGCGCCTCATGGGCGCTCAGCTCGTGGAGGTGGGCCTCGACTGGTGGCGTTTGACCAAGGACGACGAAGCGGTGGAGCTCGCAGTCAAGCGCAATCGCTCCGGCTCCATTTGCGACGTCGCGATGCGCAGGCTCTCCGCCGGCGTCGCCAAGAACCCGGAGATCGACCCCGGCGGTTTTCCCTGGTGAGGGCGCGCGCCGTCTGTCCCGTCAGACGACGCCGGCGGCCCTTTTCCATTTTCTGACCATGGCGCGAAACGTTGTAAAGGGGGCGACGGTGTTGATGTGAATCCACTTCCAGACCGGCCACGCGGACGGCGTGGAGGACGCCCACGCCCGCCGCTGCTCGCCGAACAGGTCACTTTCGGAAAGCGAGCCCGCCCAGTCGCATACGGCCTCGACTCGCTCGTCGAATGCGGCGGTCAGCTCTTTCGGCGAAGCTTCGGCCCATGCGGCGTAAAAACCCTCGCAGAGGCCTCCGAGCCGATTCCACTTGAATCCCGGCGCGGGGGTGACGACGTCGAGGCCCGCCTGCTCGTCGCGTTCCCATCCCAACAGCAGATCCATCCACCCGAGCTGGTAGGCGATCATCTGGCGCGGCGATCGATCCGCGCCTTCCGGGACATCGTCCCAAGAGCCTTCGGGAATGCCTTCGAACTCCGCGGCGAACAGTTTGGCTCGCTTGCGAATCTCGGCTGTGAGCTCGGCGGAAGACGCGTACGAAGGCATGAACGCTCGCTCTCGTCGGTGGATGGAACCGGCAGACGCCGTGCAGCGGATGGAGCCGGGCGTGTCAGGCTCGCACGGCGCCGGCCGCAACCCGGCTCGAATCCGGGGCGGTCAAATGCAGGAAATGGAGCGGGCGACGGGAGTCGAACCCGCCTCTGAAGCTTGGGAAGCTTCCATTCTACCGATGAACTACGCCCGCATGACGCGAATGAGATTGTATCAGATGGAGCGGGAGGCCGCGCCACCCGAGGCTCGCTTTCCGCGGCGGCGCCCATACCGAACCGAAACCCGCGGAGCGGCGAAGCTTCGGCGCGCCGGCTCTTTAGATACCCTTGAACCGTGCTTCTCTCCGACCGCGACATTCGCTCCTGCGTCGATTCCGGCCGGGTCCGCCTGGAACCGTGGGACCCGCAGATGATCCAGCCGTCGAGCGTCGACGTCCACCTCGACCGTTTCTTCAGGCTCTTCAACAACCATAAGTATCCGGTCATCGATCCGGCGGCCGACCAGCCGGAGCTCACACGCCTCGTCGACGTCTCCGCCGAGGGGTCCCTCATTCTGCACCCGGGCGAATTCGTCCTCGGTTCGACTTACGAGAAGGTGACGCTTGCCGACGACGTCGCCGCACGCCTCGAAGGCAAGTCGAGCCTGGGGCGGCTGGGGCTGCTCACGCACTCGACCGCCGGATTCATCGATCCGGGGTTTTCGGGCCACGTGACCCTCGAGCTGTCGAACACGGCGACGCTGCCGATCGTCCTCTACCCGGGCATGAAAGTGGGGCAGCTGTGCTTCTTCCAGCTGTCCTCGGCGGCCGAGAAGCCCTACGGCTCGGGTGCCAGCGGGTCGAGGTACCAGGGTCAGCGCGGGCCCACGGCTTCGCGCTCCCATCTCAACTTCCACAGGATCGACGTCGGCGAGGCGCCCGTCGAATGATCGACGTCGCGCGGCGTTCCCATTCACGCGATAATATGACCAGCGACAAGAAGGGAGTCCCCTATGGACATCGGTTGGAAGCTCGTTAGCGCGGGCGCGGGCATCGTTTCCGGAATCATTGCGAACAAGGCCGTCGACGTCGTGTGGAAGTCGGTCTCCGGGCGTGCGCGCCCGGAAGAGGACGACTTCTCCGAGCCCTTGCGCACGGCCCTGGTCTTTTCGGTGGTCTCGGCCGCCGTGGGCGCGGTCGTCAACGAGCTCGTCATGCGCCGGGCTGCGCGCTGGTACGGGCTGGGCGACGCGGTCGACAAGGGCGTTGCGGAAGGTTTGAAGAAAGGCTCTTCGACCTCGAAGTGACCTCGCTTCGGAGTGCCTCGGCTTTGAAGCGGCTTGGCTTTGAGGCGGCTTGGCCCGTAGGCGCCGCGACGTCGTTCTTCGCCGGTTGCAAGCGCGGCGCTGCTTGGAAGCTGCCCGGCTTCGAGGCGCCGCGAAGCCCGAGCCGTGCCCCTGAGGTCGAAGCAAGTCCATGTGATCAAGCTCGGGCTGTGCATTCGGATGGCTTTTGATCGTCCAGGGCGTGCTCTTGTAGCATTGATTGCGCGACAGGGGAGCGCCACAAGGGCGCTGAGAGTGCGAAAAGCAGACCCTCGAACCTGATCCGGTTAGCACCGGCGAAGGAAGTCGAGCTCTCCCCGCCGAAGACGGCGGGCCCTCCTGAAATGGAGGAAGCAATGACACGCAACAGACTTCGCTCCGTCGCCTGCCTCGTCGCGGCGCTCGCGATGGCAGGATGCTCGGGCGAATCGACCGATTCGAAAGGCGGCGGGGACTCTAAAACAGTCACCGTGCTCACGCACGACTCGTTCAACCTTCCCAAGGAACTCGTCAAGGAGTTCGAGTCGAAGACGGGATACAAGCTCGTCACCACGCCCGCGGGCGACGCCGGCGTCGCCAATCAGCTGGTTCTGACGAAGAAATCGCCGAAGTACGACGCCGTATACGGGATCGACAGCTACACGGCAGCGATTCCCGCCGGCGAAGGGCTGTTCGTCGACTACGCCTCGCCGGCTCTGCCGCAGTCGGCCAAGGAGTATGAGATCAAGGGGATCAAAGGGCTGACGCCCGTCGACCGCGGCGACGTGTGCATCAACGTGGACCACAAATGGTTCAAAGAGAAAGGCGTCAAAGAGCCGACGGGCGTGGACGATCTCGCGAAGCCCGAGTACTCCAAGCTCCTCTCGATCATCGATCCGAACGCTTCGACCACCGGCTTCGCCTACCTTGCGGGCGTGAGAACGGCGAAGGGCGAGGATGCGAAGGGGTATCTGAGCCGGATGGCGGCGGGCGGCGTCCACGTCGCATCCGACTGGACGAACGCCTACAACGTCGATTTTTCGGCTGGAGAGGGCAAAGGCAACTATCCGCTCGTTCTGTCCTACGCCTCGTCGCCGGCGTTCGCGAAGGACACCGGCGTGATCGAGTCGACGTGCGTGCGGCAGATCGAGTACGCCGGAGTGGTCAAGGGAACCGACAACGAGAAGGGCGCGAAGGCCTTCGTCGATTTCATGGTTTCGAAGAAGGTTCAAAGCGCGATTCCGACGTCGATGTACATGTATCCGGTGGATTCCAGCGTGCAGCTGCCCGCCGAATGGGCCGCCAAAGCCAAGCTGGCGGAGCACCCGATCGTGCCCGATCCGGACAAGGTGGCGGCAAACCGCGACAAATGGCTCGAAGACTGGGCGGCGGTCGCGAAATGACGGATCGTAGAAGGACGCTGCCATTCTGAGGGCGAGAGCCGCCGCGGCCCGGACCCGGGGCGCGAGGACGCGCGCCCCGGGTCCGGGCATTGCCACAGCGGCCTCCGTGGCGGTTCCAATGGCGCTCCTGGCGGTCTTCTTCGCGTGGCCGGTAGGGGCGATGCTGGCCCGAGGCGTCGCGCCTCGCGCCCTCGAAACGCTCGGTTCGCCGCGCACGTGGGATCTCGTTGCGACGACGCTGCGGATGGCCGCCGCCGGAACGCTCGGCTCCGTGATCCTCGGAATCCCCGGGGCCTACGCCCTTTATGTGTGCCGCTTTCCCGGGCAGCGAGCCCTGCGCGCTGTGGCGAGCGTGCCTTTCGTCCTTCCAACCGTCGTCGTCGGCGTGGCTTTCCGCTCCCTGCTCGGCAAGGACGGCGCATACTCCTTCCTGGAGCTCGACGGGACCGAAACGGCCGTGGTCGCCGCGATGGCGTTCTTCAACTTTTCCGTGGTCGTGCGAACGGTCGGCACGATGTGGGCGGGCCTCGATCCGCGCTCGGCGGACGCCGCGCGGATGCTCGGCGCCGGGCCCGTCCGAGTCTTCCGCACGGTGACGCTGCCAGCCATCGCGCCCGCGATCGCGGGCGCGGCGAGCCTCGTCTTCCTTTTCTGCTCCACCGCCTACGGGATAGTGATGACTCTGGGCGGGGTGTCCACTTTGGAGTCGGAGATATGGGCGCGCACCAACCGGCTCAACTTCGACGTCGCCGCCGGCCTCTCGCTCGTGCAATTCGTCATCGTGGCGCTCGCCCTCATCGTCTCTTCGCGCTTCTCCCGCTCTGCGGCCCTGGCCATGGCGCGGCGCAAGAGAAGGCTGCGCCTGGCGGACGCGCCTGCCGTCGCGCTCACGGCCGTCGTCATTCTGGCGCTGATTCTCGCCCCCATGGCCTCGCTCATCGCCCGTTCGCTCGTTCACGCGGATGCCTGGAGCCTTGAGAACTACCGGCAGCTGGCGACGTCCGGCTCGGGCTTCACCGGCGGCGTGACCGTGATCGAGGCCCTTGGCAACTCGTTGCGCGCCGCCGCATACGCGACGCTCGTCGCCTTGGCCGTCGGCGTCCCGTTGGCCTTCGCGCTCTCGCGGCCCGCCAGAACCAGGCGGGCGCGCATCGGCCAGTCCCTCGCGGAGGCTTTCGCCATGGCGCCGTTGGGAGTCTCGTCTGTGACGGTCGGTTTCGGCTTTCTCATTGCGCTTCGCGGCCCGCCGCTGGAGCTGGGGAGCGAGGCCGTGCCTTTCGCTCAGGCGATTGTGGCCGTGCCGATGGCCCTGCGCGCCCTCCTCCCGGTGCTGCGTGCGATCGATCCGCGCCTGCGCGAAGCCGCCGCGATGCTCGGCGCAGGCCCCGCGCGCATTCTGCGGACCGTCGATTTCCCCCTCGCCGCCAAGGGGCTGACGCTCGCCGCGGGCTTCGCCCTTGCGATCAGCCTGGGCGAGTTCGGCGCCTCGAGCTTCCTGGTCAGCGGCGAAAACGACACCCTTCCCGTTCTCATCTCGCGTCTGCTCAACCGGCCGGGCGCCGGCAACTACGGAATGGCGCTCGCGGCCAGTGTGATTCTGGGGCTTCTGACAGCGCTCGTCATGTTCCTCTGTGAGCTGCCGGCAGGGCCCGATGCGCGGATGTCCGCAGCGGAAAAGGCCGCAGAGGCCGCGTCGGCACAGAAGAGATCAGCGGAATCAAGAATCGAGGAATCGAAGGCAATGGCAAGAATCGAGGAGTCGAAGGCAATGGCAAGAATCGAGGGAGCGAAGTGAGCGAGGCCAATGCGCCGCTTCTGCAGGTCGCCGATTTCAGCGTGGTCTATCCCGACGGGCACGTCGCCGTCGACGGCGTCGACCTGACCGTGGCCGAGGGCGAGATCGTCGCCTTGCTCGGTGCGTCGGGCTCCGGAAAATCCAGTCTTTTGCGCGGAATCGCGGGGCTGGAGTCCGCTTGCGGCGAGGTGCGCATCCGAGGGGTCGACGTCTCGCGGCTGCCTCCGCACAGGAGAGACTGCGGAATGGTCTTCCAGGACGGCTTGCTCTTCCCCCATAGGAATGTGGCCAGAAACGTCGCCTACGGAATCGAGAGCCGCGGGCGCGGCCGGCGGGTTGACGGCCTGGGGCGCGGCCTGCCAATCGAGGGCCTGCGCGCGGTCCGGGAACGCAGGCGCGCCAGACGCCAAAAGGTTGCCGAGCTCCTCGAACTGGTTGGGCTTCCCGGATACGAAAAGCGCGAGGTCACAACGCTTTCGGGAGGTCAGGCGCAGCGGGTCGCTCTGGCGAGGTCTCTTGCGCGATCGCCCGCGCTCATGCTTCTGGACGAGCCCCTTTCGGCCCTGGACCGTGACCTTCGCGAGGCGCTCTCGCTGGAGCTGCGGAGGATTCTGACCGGAACCGGGGCTTTGACGGGGGCGGATGCCCTGACGGGGGCGGGCGTTTCGGCTGGGGCGGACTCCTTGACAGGGACGGGTGCTTCGGCCGGGGCGGGCGATTCGACGGGAATCGGCGCCTTGTACGTGACGCACGACCGCGAGGAGGCCAGGCGGGTCGCCGACCGCGTCGTCGTCATGAAAGACGGGCGCTTCGTGCCGGAATGACCGCGCTCGTGCCGGAATGACCGTGCTTGGTGCCGGAATGACCGCGCTCGTGCGGGCGGCTGGCGGACGGCCACGAAATGGCTCCCGAAGCGGGGGCGGCGGAAGAGGTGGGAGCTTGACCAGGCAGGCGGCAGACGCCGGGAAAAGATGAGTCTCGCCCGCTCCATTCGCACGTGCTCCCACAATCGATGAAGATATGGGTCACACGTCCTAGTGGCAATAGAATTGACGGTATGCGCATCACTGAGATTGCCCCCGCCGAGGTGGGGCCGTGGTTGCCGCGCGCAGTCGAGCACATGGCTCGGGTGCGCGCGGCGAGCGGCGCTCTGCGCGAAGGGCATCTCGCCGAGTACAAAACGAGGAAAGCGGCCATGTTTCGCGTCGGGGTGCCCCGCGATTCCCGCATTTTCACCTCGGAGACGGGCGAATGGATGTGGCTGCGCCCGGGCGACGAGCCGGAGGTTGTGGCCTCGCGCATAACCGGCGACCCAGCCCCGTGGGTGCGCAAAATCTTTGCGGCGTGCGACGACAGGCCGGTGGCGATGAAGGTATTTCCGGGGGAGCGCGGCCTCGCCGAGCTTCCCTCGCGTGAGATATCGGAGAGGCTTGCCGTGCCCATCTCCGACGTCCACCTGACCAGCACGTACGACGACATCCACGTCCGATCGATGACGGCGGCCGAGCTCGACACGTTCCTGGAGCGAACCATGCGTTCGGCGGACCGCCATCTTGCGCTGGCGTCCGGCTCGTGCCCGATGCGCGGCTCGTGGGACGTTTTGATGAAAGCGAGGGAGCGGCTCTCCGACGGCGTGGCGACTCCCGGGCACGCCCTCATGGCGATCTGCGTCGATTCGACGACGATAGGCGGAATATGGGTGGAAATCGACGGCAAGGACGCTCGCATCTGGGACCTTCACGTTTACGAGGGGTATCGAGGGCACGGCCACTCGAAGGCCGCACTGCTCGCGATGGCCGAAGGGCTCAAACGCGAGGGAGTCCACTTCCTCAATGTCACGGTCATAGCCCCGAACACCGGCGCAATCGACATCTACGAATCCGTCGGCTTTCGAGTGACGACGCGGCACGTCGTGCTGGAGCTGCCCACTTTGGCCGGCCTCGTCGAGCTGTGACCCCGCGGCCGTGGCCTTGGCGGTGAGTTGCGCCCTCGCCCCTCGTCCCGGGCTGCCGCGCCTCCGAGCGCCGGGGTTGAACTTCGGCTTCGATTTCACACCGAGTGCGACGACGTGGACGGGCCGGGCCCGCCGTCGGGCCCGGCCCGTGGGGAAGGGTCCACGCCAAGCGAGCTGATTCTTGCACGGCGCTCCACATACACTTGCGATTGTCGGCCGGCGGTCGGCAACCCGTTCACGCGGACCGGAGCAAGCCCGAGTTACGAAAGAGAGGACTCGCATGAACCCTTTGTGCGCCGCGAACAGAGCTTCGGGCCTTGGCTCTCTCACGCACGCGGCGGCCTCGCTCCTCTTTGGAGTCCTGGGCATTGTTCTGCTCATTGTTTTGTGCATCGGCGTCTTCTTTTGGTGGAGGAACCATTGCAGCGACGTCAGGCAGAGATGGGCGGCCTCTTACGGATTGCGATTCGTCAAAACCGACAAGGCGCTGGGCAAGCGGACTCGCGGCGTTTACGGGCTTCCGGGCATGAGGCACACCGGCCGTGACGTGATCGTCGTTCCCGCGGCGGCCGGCAGTGCGCTCTACTACGAGGTCACGTGGGTTGAATGGCACGGCGACAACGACGTTGAAACGAAGAGATGCTCCTTCCTGCGCTATCCCTTGCCCGGGTTCTTTCCGCGCATGCACATCAAACCCGAGGGCGTGTTCGGCCTTGCGAACAACGACGTCAACACCGAGTGGCAGGCGTTCAACAAGGAGTTCGACGTCAAATCGGAGGACGAGCGCGCGGCCCATGCCTTGCTGACCGGGCCGATGCAGGAGTTCCTCATGGCTCGGATGCGGGGGCTGCACATCGAGTTCTCGGGAAATGAGGCCTTCATCGTCCTCGGCAACTACAAACCGGAGAACTCCGTCGCATACGCTGGCCTCATGAACGAATGGCTTGCCGTGGTCCCGAGGTTCTTCTTCAGCGCGGCGCCGACCCGTTGACGTCATCGGATCATGGTCAGTCAGTTTCGCCGGATCCCGGTTAATCAGACATTCAATCAATTGGGAGAAACGGTCAATCCGGCGGTTGTCTGTGGACAGCCAGTTGTTCGGTCACTTAGTTGGAGTGGCAAGTGGAGACAGCTGACCAGGCAAACGGTCGGCGGTTAGGAGAATGATGAGTTTCAATATGTTTGCGAGCATTGCCGCGAGCGACGCCGCCAGCAATGCATCGACGTGGTCCAGTTCTTCGATCGGGGTCAAAATCCTGGTGGGAGCCGCTGTCGTCGTAATCATGCTCGTGGGAGGATGGCTTGCGATTCTGCAGCGGATGCGGCGTCAAAAGTGGGCTGAATCCCAGGGATTCCGCTACATCAAAGAGGATGTGGACCTGGGAAAAGCCACCCGCCGCGTCTTCAGGCTTGCCGGGAGGAGGCACGTTGCCCGCGACGTCGTCGTCATCCCCTCGGCGGCCGGAACCGCGCTCTATTACGAAGTCACATGGGTTGAGCAGCACGGTGAGAACAAGGAAAAGAAAAAGCGCACGTTCATGCGTTACTCTCTGCCCGGGGCGTTGCCGCGCATGCGTATCAAACCGGAGGGGATGCTCGGCTTCGCGAACGACGACATCAACACCGAGTGGCAGGCGTTCAACAAGGCGTTTGAAATCGAGTCCGAGGATGAGCAGGCTGCCCATGCCTTGTTGACCGGGCCGATGCAGGAGTTTCTGATGGATCATATGAGAAAAATGCATATGGAAATCGTGGGCGGGGGCGCCTTTCTTCGCCTCTCCAGGTACAAATCGGAGGATTCCGTCGTATACGCAAGGCTCATGGACGAATGGTTCGCGAGGGTCCCCGAGTTCCTTTTCGGGCGGGGGTAGAGGCGCGCAGGCGGTTTCGCCGCCCCGACGCCCGGCGGCGAAGCTGCGGCAGGCCCGGCTGCGGAGCTGAAAGTAGACCCGCTCAGTTTCTACGCGTCTTCTGTGTTCTGATACGATGAATCGTCCCTAGGTTCTTAAGCGCTCCACACGAACAGGCGGACCAGGCGGACGCAGAACAATGGTCTACAGTTAGGACGTCTATGGGCGCGCAGGAGCTTGCGAGCGCCGTTGCTTACTATTCTTATGGTGGTTATTATGGCAACGGCCCTTCGCTGCTTTGGGTGACTGCGGCTGTTCTGGTCTTCTTGATCGTTGCTTTCGTCTACTTCAGTTTGAGAGTCCAGCGAAAGCGGGCCCTCCGTCGGCGATGGGCGGAAGGCTGCGGATTGGCCTTTCACCGGTCCGACGAGTCGCTCGGCGAAGCCACGGGCCGGGTCTATTCTCTTATGGGAGGCAGCCACGTTGCCCGCGACGTCGTCGCCATTCCCACGCCGTTCGGCGACGCGCTCTACTACGAACTCGCCTCCCGACCGGCCGGTTCAAGCGGGATGTCGGAGTTCAGGCATTCGCTCTTGCGGTATCCGCTGCCCGCCTCATTGCCGCGCATGCGCATCAAAAGCTGGCGCATGACGCACGAGCTCGCTTCCGGCGCCGGAGCGAGGGGCCGATCCTTCAGGATCAAGACGGAGTGGCGGGCCTTCAACGAGGAGTTCGACGTCAAGTCCGTCGACGAGGAGGCGGCCCGTGCATTGCTGACGCCGGCCATGCAGGAGTTCCTCATGGCTCGCATGCGCGAGACCCACATGGAGATCGTCGGCGACGTCGCCTATCTCATGCACTCGAAATACAGCTCCGTGAATTCTCCCGCCTATGCAGCCCTCATGGGCGAGTGGACGGCGCGGGTCCCGTCCTCTCTCTTCAGCAAACACGGTGCGCTGAGGCCGGGCGGAGAATCGGGCCAGGGGTAGAACGAAGGAAAGCAACGTTGGAATCGATATTGTACGTCGGCTTTATTTTAGTTGGCGTCGTCATATGGATATGCAGAAGCTGGGAGGACAAGCGAAAGCGAGACGCCCGCCAGGAGTGGGCGCAGTCCCGCGGCCTGCGCTATTTCAGATCCGACGAGCGCCTGGCCGCGACCACAAGCCAAGTCTTCTCCCTTGGCCCTCTCTTTCCCTACGTCAAGCGCTACGTCGCTCGCGACGTCGTTGCCCTTCGCGCACCCTTCGGCGAGGCGCTCTACTACGAACTCACGTGGCGCTCCGAGAGCGGCGAGAACTCTTCTTATACGTACTCAAACGCCATTTTTCGTTACCCGTTGCCCGGTGCGTTGCCCCGCATCCGGATCAAAGGCAGAGGTATGAACGTGATCTTCTCCCCGTTCGAAGAACTAGTTTACGGCGGCGGAAGAGGCCGAGAGTTCGCGATTGCGACGGAGTGGCAGGCCTTCAACGAGGAGTTCGACGTCAAGTCGGTGAACGGCCAGGCGGCCCGGGCGCTGTTGACGCCGTCTATGCAGGAGTTCCTCATGGATTATATGAGGAAAGGCCATATGGAGATCGTCGGCGACGTCGCCTATCTTGCCTTCGAGGCGTACAACGTGAATGATTCCTTTGGGTGCGCCGAGCTTATGCGCGAGTGGACGGCGCAGGTCCCGTCTTCCCTTTTCGGCGGCGCCTGGACGTACTGATCTCGCCGGCACAGCGGCGTGCGAGGGGAAGTTTCCACGTTCAGATGTCTGGTTATGCCGTCTATTTCTTTCTCGTCTCGCATTGTCTGAGGGAAAGACGGGCGCGCAGCAGGTTGAGACGAGGAAGGCCGACGTTTGCAATCAGCCCCATGCACTTCGGATTGCTTGTTGCATTCATTCTAAAGTGGAGGTACTCTTGAGTCGAGTTCGAAACAAACCGCGAAAATACAGCGTTTGTGCGCGAACAGGACTTGTTTGTCTGTGGGCGCGCTTATTTTTCTAGAGACAGGCAGTAGGTGGATGTATTGTGACTCTCGCATCCAAACGTGAAATGAGTGAGACCATGCCCATTGTGATCATGGTGATCGTCGTCGCCATATTCGTCGGGATCCTCGGATTCGCATATGAACGGCAAAAACGCGACGAGCGGCGGCAGTGGGCTGAAAACCGGGGATTCGATTTCACGGAATCCGACAGGGATCTGGGCCGGCAGACGGGTCGGCTGTTCAGGATCGGCGGGGCGACGGCTCGCGATGTTCTGCGTATCCCGACGTGTGCGGGCGAGGCGCTTTACTACGAGCTCGTGTGGACGGAGAGCTACGGCGACGACCGTCGGACGGAAGCGTGCGCCATTCTGCGCTATCCTCTTCCCGGGCCGCTTCCTCTCATGCGCATCAAGCCTGAGGGCGTCTTCGGTTTGGCCAACAACGACCTCACCACCGAATGGCAGGAATTCAACAGAGAGTTTGACGTCAAAACGGACGACGAACGCGTGGGCCAGGCCGTTTTGACCAAGCCCATGCAAGAGTTCCTTATGGATCGTCTGCGCGGCGAGCGCTTGGCATTCGACGACGACGGCGTCTTCCTTTGGATTGATCGGTACGACGTCGAAGACGTGGATCGGTGCGTCAAACTCATGGAGGAACTGACGGCTCTCATTCCCGCGGCCGCCTACGAATGAGGCCCGACGCGCTGGCAGAAGACTTGTTCTCTCGGCAGCGCAGGCGAATGCCCGGCGGCGTGAGCGAGAGCTCGACAGCGCAAGCTGAGCTCGCCGCCTCCGGCGTCGGATGCCTCCGCTGGCGGCGCGGGCCCTATCGGTGGCACATGCCTCTATCGGCGGCGCAGGTAAGGGTTGTACTTGAGAGAGTTGACGCGGCAGGAGCATTCGGTGGCGATGCTGACGCCCGAAGCAAGCTTGCCTTCGGCGCGCAGATCGAGCAGTCGTGGCACCACCTTGTCTCTGAGCGTCCAAGGATCGACGGTGTTGACGTAGATCTTCGTGCCGCCTTCGAAGCCCGCCAGTGTGGAGACCCGCCACTTGAGCAGGATGCGCCAAGGCATCGCCACGTCGGTGTCGATGGGAGCGCAGTACCATTCCTCGTTTGTGGGGATTCCCCCGCCCGTTGCGGCGTGCATCGCGTGAACCAGATCGGACATGTGGCGCACCTCGTCGGGAGTGTGCTCCCAAGGCTGGATCGCCGAAGACCGGCTCCACACTTCGAGCGTGGGGTAGCGATGGCCGAAGCCGACGATCGCGACGGCGCCGTCGTTCTCAGCGATGACGAGGTTGTGCTTGGCGGCGTAATCGACTCCGGACTCGTTGTAGAGGTTGGGGTTGGCGCGCACGCGTTCGATCTCCACGGTCTGATTGACCGATCGCTCGTCGATGGAGACGAGCTGCTTGTGAAGATGGTCGAAGGATGCGCCTGCGGGCTTGAGCCAGTTCTGAAAGACCTGCACGTACGAAACATAGCGGTTCTGCTGGTAAAGATCGTGCATGGCGTCGATCGTGAGCGTCCAATAGTGGGAATGCTCCTCGGGGGTGAGCGAGCCAGCCCAGGCCAGCTGGGACTTGTCGGTGGCGCCGTCGAGATAGTGGCGCCGTCCGAGAATGAGATCGTGCCCCCCTCCGAAGAAAGCGGGGGCGTGCTCGGCCATGGCGTCCTCGTTCATTCCCGACCCTCGGAGAACCGCTTGGATATGGGCGCGCCCGGCCGGGTCCGCCATGTAGCGCTCCATGCGCTCGCGGGCCGGTCCCGGCATCTGATAGTCGTAATTCTTCTCCCAGTAGGCGTAGGAGACGATC
>NZ_DBHHEV010000002.1:0-19680 GCF_057238965.1 Peptidiphaga sp. | reverse complement strand
CCTGCGGAACTCCCAAGGGTCCGCCCAGCCGTCGCCCGGCATCCCTCTGACGATCTCCCCGCTGGAAAGGATGCGCGACTTCTCCGGCGGGGTTTCGAGGACGCGGGACTCACAGAAGGTGCATGTGTATCCGAAGTCGGTTATCGGCCCGGAGTCGGGGGCGGAGGAGGGCAGCGGCCGGTTTCCGCGTCCGGGCACCGTCCAGACGACCGTGCCGGTGAATGGGTTGCGCTGCTTGAGGGTTCCGTCTGCCATCCGGGTGAGGATGTCTGCCATTTAGCGCCTCGCTAGGTCTGCGGCACCGATGATGCCGGCGTTGTTTCCGAGTGTGGCGAGCTTGACGAGGGGAGCGGGGCGGAATTCCTTCGCGGTCAGGGACTTTTCGAAGGAGGCGCGCGCGGGAACTGCGAGAAGGTCCTCCGATTCGCTGACGCGAGGACGAAGACGTCCGGGTCGATCGCCGCGCTGAGGGTGGCCATTCCGATTCCGATCCATTCGGCTACCTCGGCGAAACACTCCAGCGCCGCCGGGTCGTCTGCCTGCGCCGCGCGAGTGACGTCCAGCCCCGTGATCTGGCGGTCGCCCGCCAGTTTGAGCATGCGTGCGCCGTATACGGGCGAATCTGCGGCCAACTGGCGCGCTATGCGAACCAGCGCCGTGCCGGAGGCCTGCGCCTCCCAACATCCCAGAACGCCGCAGCCGCACCGCTGGCCTCCCGGATTGACCACGATATGCCCGATTTCTCCCGCGAATCCTCCGGACCCGCGCAAGAGGGCGCCGTCGACGATTATCCCGCCGCCGATGCCCGTCCCCACAGTGACGACCACGGCCGACGAGTGCTCGCTTGCCGCGCCGTACTTGAACTCTCCCCATGCTGCTGCGTTCGCGTCGTTCTCGACGACGACGCGGTGCCCGGTGGCCTGCGAGACCTTCTCGGCCAGCGGCTCGTTGCGCCACGCCAGATTCGGGGCGAAAACCACGGTTGTGCGCTCGCGGTTGACAAAGCCGGCGGCTCCGATGCCTATGGCTTCGACGTCGTACGACCCGGCCAATTCCTTCACGCACTCGCCGATTGTGTCCGCCACTGCATTCGAGCTCGACGCAGGCGTCGGCTTCCGCACGAGGGCAAGTATCTCTCCATTGTCGTCAACGGCTCCCGCGGCAATCTTCGTGCCGCCGACGTCCACGCCGATGTTCACACGCATGGCTTCAGTTTAGCCCATTCTGGGGCCTCGAAAACGCCGCGATACGGTTGAAATTCCAACGACTGCCCCAGGTCGCTTCTTTTCTCCGGTAGATGGCTGTTTCTCTCAGGCAGACGGTTGTTTTAGCTCGCCGGCGGTCACAGCTCGTCGACTGCTCCAGGGCGAGGATTACCCGGTTCGCCGACTGTTCGAGGCTAATGCCTATCCCGGTGTCTATCCCAGTTCGACCCTGGCGGCGAGAGCTTTGTGGTCGGAGTGCCTAGCTCTCATCGGTAACTTTGATGGATATCAATATCGTTATCTTCTTTTCGTGAAAGAAAGCAAGTAATCTGTGGTCAATTAGTTGTTGAATAATATTACTACATATAATATGTCTATTTCTAATAGAATTAGTTAAATAAAAGCTTAGGATAGGATTTTTAGCTATATATATCTTCAAATAATAGAAAAATACTATTCGAATCACTCTGTTTGCGATATGAAAGTATAACGATAATTAAAGCTCAAGATTATTGAAGAAGTTCATCTTGTTGGATATCATCTAGTTTTGGAAGCGGTAAGGTGCGTGTATATTGTGCAAACTCCGACATGTCGGGATAGATGCTAGCCCTTGTATACCCGAACCTAGATGTCAGCATCTCGCGAATCCCTTTTTTTGCGTCACTTGCGATCCGAAAGGTGTAGGTCGGCGCGAGCTTCGCCCCATTGAGTCTCGGTCTACGAGTGGGTTTGAGAAACTTAGATATCACTGAGCTAGCTGCAAGGATATCTGATCGATTCCAAGGTTTTCTATCGGCGTTGTAGAGGTGCTTACGAACTTTGTACGCTGTTATCGGTACGCCATCAAGGAGGAAGGCCGCATTCTGAGCAGCGATTCGGTCATGGTAAATCGGTGGAACCCAAATACGCCGATTGCCACCAGTACCCCAATCCATTTCCCGTCGCATTTTGTCGCTCCATCCATGCCATGGCGGTTGATAACCTCCCCAGGAGTCGTCAAGTGTTATCGGCAAATCCTCAATCTTTTCCTCAGGTGAACTTACAGGACTCGTTGCAAACACGACGATTCTCCCATCTTTCCTTTCATGTTCGCCGAGCTGAACTGCAAACCAGACAGCGATATAGGGGTTCTTGGTAACATCGAGTAGTCTTGTTAAACCTCCTTCGTGTTGAATGCGAGCAAATGTCTCTAAAGCGGATAAACCGTCAAATCTCCAATTAGTGCGAGCCTCTTTGAGAATCACTTGCTCCGCGATGATCATCTGCTCTTCGGTTGGGTACGACTGTTCGCCTTCGGGTTCTTCTTCGGGTCCTTTAACATCATTGATGCTCATTAACTTTCGATAAAGTCCATTATGCACGCCCCAGGCTGCATTCGCCTGCCCCCGCCAGACAAGATGCAAGTTACCCACATTCTTTATTAAGGTAGCAATTGCTTCATTGAGATCTTCAAAAGAATCTACACGCTTTTCGGAATCTTTAAAGTAAACGTCGGTGGATGTGAGTGCGCTTGAGTAGGGCGACTTTGGTGGATCGGTTTTTACGTATTGTTGAAGATTGGCACGTGTTTTATATGTGGTATCTGTGGCGGTTGCGAAAATTCTTCTTAAATCTAGTATCTGTTGGTCAGAGAAGATTTTAGCCACCCCGACTGTTGCTAAAGAATCTCGTAATTTTTCCAGTCCGACTGTTGGTAAAGAATCTCGTAATTTTTCCAGTCCGACTGTTGGTAAAAAATCTGGTAATTGTCTAGGTTTCCTTGCATCTACTTCATCGACTAGGTGCTCTAGATTTGTTCCAATTTTACGATATGTTGGAGCGACGTCCTTGAGAGCGTCGTAAGACGAGGGAACTGTCAGGCTTGATTCGTTTTCAATATTTGTTACAGTCTCTTCATTAGGTTCCGGCACTTCTTCTCGGTCTTTCTCTTCGTGCGAGTTCTCGCTAGTCATCTCTAGTTTTCTCCATTCTGTAATGGTTTGATCAAGCTTATTATTCCACTTAGGTGGGATTTCTTCAAATGGTCTTAATCTCAAGCAATGGCTAATCTTTGCAGGAGATAGATTTTTGTGTTTATAAATGTATTAAATTGATACTAAATTATCAGTAATGACTTAAATATACCTATAAGCGTAGATATATGTTTTAAACAGTTGTTATCAAATTTACTGATTTATATTATTGATATGAAACTTTATGTAAGTAAAAGATTATTTGTAATTGTAATGTCATATTTGAATAGTTCTCCGTCTCTTCATGTTTAAAAATGAATCACACGAAGTGAAGCGTTGCAATTAGTCCAGATGTGTGACCGCATCCTACTTCTCGTGTCCGTTGAGGTTCTGACGCAGCTTTTCGTTGAGGATGCCGCGAGACAGGTTCTGCATTTGGCAACTGTGCTGTGTTGGAACATCAAGGATCTCTTCCAATCTGGTCAGACTTTCGGGCAGTTGGCTGACGAGGCGAGGACGTACTTTTCAAGTTCAAGAATGCTCTGGCCAACCGCTTCGGCGTCGGTGCGCTGAAAGCCTCCGAGAAGCCGAACGATGTAGCCGCACCAACGACGTTGCGCATCGAGTCGCGCATAACAACGGCGTCGCGCATAAAAGAGCCCCGGCCTAATCTCGGCCGGGGCTCGCGTAGGGCCGTTAGGCTCTGCGGAGACGGCGGGATTTGAACCCGCGAGGGGCTTTGAACCCCTACCTTCTTAGCAGGAAGGCGCACTCGACCGGACTATGCGACGTCTCCAACACCATCAAGGATAGCGTGTTTGTTTCGCTCGATCCACCGGGCCTGTTGCCCATTGACCTATGGACTGAGGAGCCTGCCTAGCCTGCCCGCCGCCGGTGAGCGTGAGCCTGCCCGCCGCCGACGAATGCGGCCTTGAAACTGCGCTTCGCGGTGGCGGCGTACCTGCGGGCTGGATCGGCGAGCGCCGTTTAGCGGGGTGCTCCAACCTCGCGGTTCAGCGAGATTTGAGAGGAGGAAGGCGGATTCCGAGGGAAGGCGGAGCCGCCCCTCAGATCCGCGCGACCAAAGAGAAGGAAGGGGCCGGAAAGGGAAGGGGCCCGAAAGAGACGCCTGAACTCAGCTCCGCCTGGGAGAAGGCGAGGAGGGCTGGCGGGACAAGTCCCATGAGCGTTCAGCTCCGTGCAACCTGGGAGAAGGCCATGACGAGTCGGCACGAGACGGCCCGCGAGCTGTTGGGCACCTTGAGGTCGGTCGATTCGGTCGTCAGATCGAGTCGTGTGACGGCCTGCGAGGCGGGGTCGTACTCGATCGTGGCCTCGCGCACGCGGAACGTGCCGTCTTGGGCGCACGGCGCGAAGCCCGCCTGCCGTTCCTGCGCGAGCGGCGCGTTCACCCGCCCGACTGAGAAGACCGTTTTCTCGGCTTGCACGGTTCCGCGTTTCGCGTGCCGCAGGAGGTAGGCGAACTTGCCCTTCCAGAACATGCGGCCGACGTCGGACTTCGGATCCGACGGCGAGACCGACGCAGCCTCGTTCCCGTTCCACGTCACGTGATAGACCCCGCCGAAGTTCCTGTGCGTGGGGTTCGCATTGGCGGCGTCGTTCGAGAAGACCTGCATCGTCACGCGCGCGGACGCCATCGACTTGACCGACGCCAGAACCGAGCCCTTGCTCGCCTTGCCTGCGCTGCTCGCCGGCGAAGGCTTCGGGTTCCGTCGGCGGCTGTTTGGTGAGCCGCCGTCCGAGGATCCCGACGACGCCGAAGCGCGGCCCGCTCTCGGTGCTCCGGAATCGACGCTCGACGTCGCGGAATCGGCTCCCGGTGAGGCTGAGCGGCCGTTTGATCCGGCGGTCGCTGCAATATTGGAGGCGTCGCGCGTTGCAGGGGCGGAGTCCGAGCCGCACGATGAGAGCAGAAGGCAGAGGCAGGCCGCGCTCGCGGCAAAAGCCGAGTTCTTCATCGAAGCCCTTTCGAAATGGGTGAGTCACTTCGTTTAAAGTGTGGTGAGCTACTTCATCGTACACCGGCTGTCCCCGTCGGCGAGGGCATTTGGACCGCCGTGTTGACGCGATTTCTGCGGCTCGCTCCACGTCTCCGCAGTCGTTGTCTTGCTCGATGGCTGCCTCCGGGGTAGCGTTCCTTTGCCAAACCTTCTGCGCCGTATGCCTTCGTCTTTGCTCTCTGTTCGCCGGCCTCGTCCGATTTGCATGTCTCCGTCGGCTTCCGAGGCCGTCGAACGTTCGTGCTAGAATCGACACTTGGGAATCAAGCCCGTAAAGAAGCGAAAAGGAAAGGGGAAAGCGATACCGAAAATGGAAGCGAAGCAGACGAGGGTGAAATGTCGCGGCATCCAAATGGTCAACGCCCTGGCAATCATTTTTCTGGGTCTGACGGGTGTCTACGTGCAGATGTATCCGTTCAAATGGTTCCAGTTCACTTATTACACGCTGATGTCGAACTCTTTGGTTGTGCTTTTCTTTGGCCTGCATTTGGTTTTGCTCGCCACCGGTCGCACGGGGGTCCTCAGGTCGAAGGGGTACCTTCGCGTGAAGGCGGCGGTGACCACCGCCATTCTCATGACCTTTTTTACCTTCGGGATTCTGCTGTTGCCGAAGACCGACCCTTCGGAAGTGCTGGCCTACGACAATTTGACGGTCCACTTCATCGTTCCGATCCTCGTGGCCGCAGACTGGCTGCTCTTCGACCCGCGCGGCTCTTACCGCCGGACCGAGCCCCTGCTGTGGACGGCCCTTCCCCTTGCCTATCTCTTCTACGCCTTGGTTCGGGGAATCGTCTTCAACGTTCCGATTCCCGAGAACGAAGACAGCCCGTTCCCATATTTCTTCCTTAACGGACGTCAGATCGGGTGGGGCACTGTAACCCTCTACTGCGTGGTGATGCTGGTCCTATTTGTGCTTCTCGGCTACGCAATGTACTGGATCAAACGCGGCAAAAAGCGGGCGTAGACAGACGCCGTCAAGGCCGGTGTGGGGAGGCGGGAAAAGGCCTCTTAAGGCAGCGCGATGTAGACGGTGCAGGAGGTCTTCCCGCTCTCGACTTCGCTCAGCTCGTAATCCACGGTGAATGCGCGCTTGAGCTCGCCGGATTGCGTGTCGTTCCACACCCGCTGCCAGGCGAGCTCGGTGGCGGCTGCGACGTCGCCGTCGTCGGTCTCCCCTCGGTAGACGCGGAAGCGCCCCTCCTTCGCCTCGGTTTCGAGCTGTTCGACGAAGTCCTTCTTCACGCCCATGACGCTCAGGTCATAGTTGCCGGATTCGTCGCTTTCGTAGTTGGAGTAGCGGGAGATGATCGTCCCATTCGGGGGGAGGTCCAGATTGAACTTGCCGTTCATGATGTCCGTCCACAGATTGCCTATCTGCGTCATGCCCTCCAGGGAGTTGTTGGTTCGAATGGTGACCGCTCGCAGTTGGTAGTTCATGTCTCTCCCTCGGTTGCGTGTACGTCCCTTTGTTCGCGGAAGGTAAGGGATTCGAACCCTTGGTGCGGGGTCGCCGCACAACGGTTTTCAAGACCGTCACATTCGGCCGCTCTGTCAACCTTCCATTGTTTGATAGGCACGTTGATTCTAGCGCATACCTTCCGAACGCGCACTGGGACCGGATTCTCCTCCCCATTGACGTCGTCGGGCATGCGACGATAGCGGGCGCAGCGAGCGAATGTCACGCTTCGGTCGGTTCGTTTCCTTCGCCTTCGCTCCTTCCCCCTTCCCGGTCCTTGACCGCGGCGAGGGCGATTCCAGGTATGACGAGTATCGCCGCCATACCCGGCAGGACGATGCCGGAGTCGTTGAGCCCGAAAGCGAGCGCCATGCACATGCCCAATGAGATGAGGCCAAGCCGAAGGCCTTCGAACGTTCGGCCTTCCAGCGGACGGAGAGACCAGCTCTCCTCTGCCCGGATCCTCGTCCGCCGCGCCCATTCCCGGAGGCGAAGCCAGACAAGCTCCGCCCACATATGGCACCATGCGACGGCGCGCCTCAGCTTCGACCTTTCGTCGATGGCGTCCTCTGCCAATGTGCCCGTCTGCCTGTGCTCTGCGCGGCCTCCCTCGTGCGTTGCGCCGGCCCGTTCAGCCGATCGGCGAGCATCGACGGTGCTGGTTTCGGCTTTGACGGACACGCTTGCGCCCGCTTCAGCGCGGTCGGCTGCATACGAGAGGACGCCGCCTGCGTGAGAGGAAACGCCGCCTTCGCGAGAGGAAAAACCGCCTGCACGAGAGGAAACTCCGCCTGCATATGAAAGGGCTCTGTCTGTGCGCGAGAGGGCGCCGCCGGCGTCGTCGGGATTCTTGGGGACGCGCACGAGGTGAATGAGGCAGAGGAAGAAGAGGAGCAGCGCGGCCAGCACCACCCACCGGTGCGTCGAGGCTGAGAGAAGTCGAATGTTTGTGCTGAGTTTGCGGCCGACGACGTCGAACATGTCTCCGTCGGCCACCGACTGGACGAATCGCCCAAGGTGGGTGCGGGACTCGGCCGGGCGCATCCAGTCGGCGACGGCGATAGCGACGGCGGCGCCCATCGTCACCGTTCCGACCACAAGGAGCCGTCGCCACGACAGCCGCAGCCTGGCGACCAGCAGGACGAGGAGGCCGAGCGCGGGGACGAAGGAAAGGACGCCGCCGAAATCGGCGCCCATGGAGGGCAGGGCGTCGATCGCGCCGATCGCGAGACCGATGAAGAGGACGGCGCCGCCGGCCGCGATTCCGCCCCATCTTCGCAGCCACACGCCCAGGAAGGCCAGGCCGATGAGCGCCCCGGATGCGAGGAGGGCGTACGCTTCGTTGCCTATGCCGTAGAACCGGGCGGCGGTCAGAAGGTTGAATCCGACGGGGGAGTCGGCCATGAGCTCGGACCCGGTCGCGGCGTCGATCGCCACGAGCGCAGCCGTCGAGCAGGAGACGACCGTCAGCGGCGCGAGCGAATGCAGCCGCGCGAGGGGAAGGACAGCGGCGGCGACGGCGCCCGCCCCGACCCAGCTGCCCCCGAAGAGGGCGACGTACGGCCTGGAAGCGGACCACCAGCCGAAGTAGTTGGCGACGAGGCTCGCCAGCGGAAGCGCCGAGAGCGTCAGCCCCAGCCACTGCCACAGTTTGGCGTAGACGCGCCTTCGCCCCAGGGTGGAGGCGTAGAAGCGCCGCGCGAGAAAAAAGAGCGACAAGAGGAAGTATCCGATGGCGGCCCAGGTCATGTACTGGACGAATTCGCCCCGGAAGGTGCGCATCTTGTTCGCGTGGAGGGATTGGTCGGCGAGCTCGTCCACACGGTTCGTGTAGCAGGGCTGGGATTGCTCGCAGGCGGCGGCGGTTCTCGCCACCGATATGGGGGATCCGGCGATTCCCGTGCGGTCCGCGCCGGCCCATTCGAACAGCGTGGGAACGACGTCGAGCATCTGGATGAGCCCCTCGTGGCGAACCGAGTCGCTGCCGGCCAACCCGACGGGGATGGTCCGGCCCTTCGCGGAGACGTCGGCCATGACGAACAGCTGCATGTAGGAGTATGTGTCGATGTCCACGGCGGACATGATGACGACCCGCGTTCCCGCCGGCACCCGTTCGAGGATCGACTCGACCCGCAGCGTGTTGATGGCCGAAAAGGCCCGGCGGTCGGGCTGGAGGGTGGAGCCGTCCACGGTGTCGGGCGGCGTGGGGTTCTCCGGGCCGATGCCGTCCGTCGGCGTCGGGGTGGGCTGTTGGTCGTTCTCCAGCTCTTTGCGCTGTTCTTGGAAGAGCTGGCGCGCCGCGTCGCGTTCTTGGTCCGAGGCATAGCTTTCGGCGTCGGCGTCGACGATCGTGAGGTCGTACTTGGCCGCACTCCTGGCCGTTTCTTCGCCGAGCTCTTTGACGGTGAGCGGGTTCGGCGTGTGGTTGGCGGGAACGTCTCCCGAGCCGTTTGCCAGCACGTAGGCGCCGCCGTCGCCGATGCTGTGCGTGGTTACCCCCGCTTTGTGGAGGGACTCGGCGAAGCGGCCGAGCTTGGCCTTCGGGTCGGTGGCCGCGAGCGCGCGCGTGTAGCGGTCCCAGTTGGGGAGGACGTCGCCGGCGGCCACGGGCGGCTGGGCGCACGTGGGGGTGGTGGATATCGCGCGTTCGGAAATCTGGCGTCCGGCGGAGAACGCGAGCCATGTGTCGACGGGGCAGGGAGCGCCGCGAGTGGCGAGCGGTACGAGGTTGGCCATCGCGCCCGACGCCCCGAGCTGGGCCAGGTTAGGCGCCCTGGCGTGGTCGAGTTGATCCCAGCGCACGCCGCCGGTTACGACGACGACGGTGCGGCGCTTGCCGCCCTTCGCCGCGGCCTGTGCCGCGGAAGCCGGTGCGGCGCCGCGCGAACCCGCTGCGGCTCTATTGGCCGACGGCGCGCCGTTTGCCGCTCCCGCGGAGCGAGCGCTCTCCGTCTGCTTTTGCGCCAGCTGACGCGAGGATGCGCCAGCGGCGTTTGCCCTGTTTGCGGCTTGGGCAGAGCGGGGGGCGGCGGCGAATGCGGTCAGCGCAAACAGGAGGAGAACCGCCCAGGCGCCGAAGCGCCGCGCATGCGCTGCCATAGAATTCCTTTCGCCGTCGGAACTATCCTATCGCCGAGCGGTCGGTCTGCGCGGCTCATTGCGAAGATAGGCGTGCGAGCCCCGGCGGCGCACCGGGAAAGCGGCCGCTGGGCCTGCCGGCCGAAGCGGATGGCCGGCCGCTGCGGAGGACCGACCAAAGCGGCCCGCAAAGCGCCGTTTGGCTGGCCGAAACAGATGGCGGAGCGAAGCGGCGTGCAAATCGCCGTTTGGCGTGCCTCATGGTTGCAGCCGTCTTCTGGCCCTTCGCGCTGGCCACCTGTCAACGACCCTTCGGCTTGATCGGGCTTGGTTCAACCGCGCTTGGCTCGATTGAGGCCCAGTCCAATTGAGGCCGGCATGTTCGAGTCGGGCCCGTTCAAGTACGGCCCGTTCGAGCCTGGTCCGATTGAGGCCCAGCCCGATCGAGTTGCTCCTCACATGCCTTTCTCTTCAGCTGCGCCTCGCGGGTTCTCCGCGGCCGGGTCTTCCCCGATCTGGTCCGGCTGGATCGGGCGGCCGGCGTTGAATTCGGCGAGGGCGTGGGCCGCGACGGCCTTGAGGTCGCCGTCGGGCCCCGCGGCCGCGCGCAGCCTGTCCGCTGCGGGTGAGGCGATCAGGTCGGGCACCGCGGCCAGGTCCTCCGCGCAGCCGAGGAACTCGGCGGCGGGCTCGATCCACGCGAGCAGGTCGGGAAGGGTTTCGGCGAGCGGCGCGCATTCGCCGTCGGCGGACTCGACGAGCTCGGCGTGGGCCCCGTAGCGGGCCCCCCTCCACTTGTTGGTTTCGAGGAGGTGGAAGGGCAGGGAGAGAAGCGGGCGCCCGGCGTCGAGCTCGCGCGAAGCCGTCTCGACCAGGGCGTGAACGAAGGCCGCTATGGCGCGGATTTCCGCGAGGTTCGTGGCGGAGTCGCAGGCGCGCACCTCGATCGTGCCGAAGCCGGGGGAGGGCCGGATGTCCCAGCGGATTTCGTTGTATTCGCGGATGGCGCCGACGCGTACGAGGTCCCCGGCGATCCTTTCAAGGTCGCCCCATGAGTTCAGGTGCATCGGCAGGCCGGCCGTCGGCAGCTGCTGGAACATCATCGCCCGGTTGTCGGCGTATCCGGTGTCGACGCCGTCCCAGTAGGGGGAGGCCGCCGATATCCCGAGCAAATGGCCGATTTTGGCGCTGAGGAAGTTGTGGATGGGAGCGACCTTCCGGCGGTCCTCGACGCCGACGTGCACGTGCGTGCCGAAGATCACCATCTGCCGGCCCCAGTAGCGGGTGCGTTCCACGAGCTCCTTGTAGCGCGCTGTCTCGGAGACCGGCTGGTCGCTCGGGTGCGCAAAGGGGTGTGAGCCTCCGCCTGAAAGGCCGACGCCGAGCTCCTCCGCGTAGGGCAACGCGGCGTCGATCGCCTCCTCCATGTCGGCCGCGCATTCGGCCACGCTCACACGCTTGCGGGAGACGAACTCGAGCATATTCTGGTGCATCTCGCCTTTGACGAGCCAGCAGTCGCTTGTGTAGTGGACGTCTACCAGGATTCTGGCGGCCTTTTGGTTTAACTCCAAGGTTTTCGGATCGACGATCTGGACCTCCCATTCGAGCCCGATCGTCGAGCGCTCGGAGTCGCGAAAAGCAATGGACATGCGATCACCGCCTGTATCTGGCTACGAACTTCGTGATCAATCGGTTGGATTCGTCAACCTCGGCGGCGTCGCAGCGGGCGATGACCGCCGCTCTCTCATCCGCCGGGTAGTAGGTGTCGCCGTAGGTGTTGATGCGGATGCGCATCCCTTCGCGGGTGATCTCGGGATGGAACTGGGTCCCGTAGACGTTCGCGCCCCAGCGAACCATCTGCACGCGACAATAGTCGCCCGTGGCGAGCACGACGCCGCCGCCCGGCACGTCGCCCACCGCCTCGGCGTGGCCCGTGTACCCGTAGAAGACCTGGGGCATGTCGGCGGTCAGGGGATCGGCGGCGGCCTCGGGCGTGAGGGTCATGCGCGGGGCCTGAAGGTCCTCGCCGTATCCCTCGACGAGTTCGCCGCCGAGCGCTTTGACGATCGCCTGGAGGCCGAAGCAGATCCCGAGGGTCGGGATGTCCTCTTCCACGAGACGTTTGCTGAGCGCGAGGATGCGGCGCTCCATGACTTGGTGTTCGCGGCTCTTGCGGTTCCCGTCCTGCCCGAATCCGAAGGGGGAGCCGGTGATGATCACTCCGGAATACCGCGAGAGATCGAGGCTTGCGGGGTCGACGGCGTCTTCGTCGACGAGGGAGATCGTCTCGATGCCGCTGTTCGGGTCGAGGCGGCCCCAGTCGATGATGGTTTCAAGCTCGTCGTCCGCGATGGCGCCGGGCATTCGACAGACTGCCAGCAGGAAGGGCTGTGCGGTCTGGACGATGCTCGGCTTATCGGTCATTCCGCTAGTTTAGACGGCCGACGCCGAAACGGGGAAAAGCGTCCGAAGTGAAAGAAAGTATTTAACATCTGTTAATGAACGTCAAGATCATTTAAGCATGGAAAAACTAAATGAATATAAGGTTACGGTAAGTTTCCTTCTTACAACTAAAAAAGACGCCGGTCGAGCATTGTGGAAATCGCCAGAATGACGCGCTATGGTATATGATCGAAAGCAAACACAATAACGCGGGAAGGCAAGCGGCACTGTCGCGGACTTTTCACGCTTGTAGCTCGAAGCGCCATCCGACGGCGTAAACGATAAAAGGAGTAAAAGCAATGTATAGCGGAGATGCATTCGAAGCCGAGCTCGGAGAAAAGCTCGGAGCCCTCAAGCGGGCAGCGATTGACGCTTCCATGGCCGGAGGGGACCGTCCGTACTCGCTCCAGGGAGATTCTTATGGAATGACTGCCATGAATGGCACGACTACTTTAAGCTATAAGGTAACTCGTCCCGACTCGAATGGATTGGGTGGAGGAGATCTCACCATATCGGAATCGAGTTCTTCAGGCGGGGGATACCGAGGCAGTTCGGCCTATGACGCTATTGCGAAGAAGCGAAGCGAAGAAATTAAGAAAAGTTTCGATTCTGTACGTTCGGATATAGACGGGTTATTTAAGCCGTGGAAAACCTTGCCTGACCCTTCGCTTATCTCGAATAACTCCGATTATTATGCAGCCAATGTGACAGCTAAGTTGGCTTCAGCGTCAGATCAAATTAAAATCCCGGATGCTCAAACGCTTCCTGAGCCAGCTGGCGACGATTCGTCGAATGGTGCAACTTCTACGATCGACACATCTTCCGCGACTTATAGACCACATGGTCCGATGGGGACCCGTCTCGAAATTGGTCGTTATATGAACGAGCTTAGAGGAGACGCTATGGACACCTTTAGTCAAATCTATGAGGATAAGCTTCCTTTAATAGTTAAAGACTTGTGTTACCTGTCGAATATACATTGCTGCACCCTTCTCGCAGAGTATGGGTTCTTTAAGAAAGCGAGGGCCAAAGTAATTGAGATAGCCGAGCAAGCCACTGCTCGTTTTAATGATATCGCTAATAAGCAAGCGCCGAGTTCCAAAATGGCATTGAATGCCATTGATTGGGGGCTAAGCCTTCTCGCCCTTCCAACGGGTGGTGGTAGTGAACTAGCTCTTGCTGCAGGAAAACTTGCTCTGACAGTTGTTAAGGATGTCGCTTCGGAAAGCGAAAGACAGGTTGCAGTCAAGACTTACAAAGACATGAAGAATGAGCTTAATCAAACTTTGGAATCTTTGAAAAAAGAGTTGGAGAAGGGAGAGGGTGCAGTCAAGGATACGTTGACAAATAACCATAATAACGCAAAAGAAGATAAGGATGCAGATTTTGAGACCGCTTCGTTGCATTTGGTTCCTTCCCCTATCGTGAGTGGTGCCAACGAGATGCAAATGGACGATGAGAATGTGAATAAGGTGTCAAGCGGACTTTTAAGTGTCGGTGATTTGCTGGAGGAGGCCGCGGGAAATATAGCAAAAGCTCCGATGTTGGTACACCGAGATGGATCGATTGGCATAGGTGAGAATGGACCAAGTTCTGAATACAATTCACTTGGGCAGATGCTCTATGAGCTCCTTCTTGATCTGAAATGGCAGATTGAGGAAGGGGTGATAAATCTAAAGCTGGCTCTCAACGACTTTACAGAGCAAGACGAGAGTTCAGCAGCTGCACTTCGGTCGAACGCTTCAGATATGAATGCGGGAAGCGGTATGAACCCGTGGGATGACAATAAGCAAACAGATAAGGATCTACGTAGAGACCCTTATTTTTCCTCTCGTGATGATCATAATCCTCAAACCCCTACTCAAGATCCATCTAGGCAAGAGCTTGCTCAAGAGAAGAGCAAAGGTGCGGGGGCGCAGGAGGGATGATGCTTTCTTTCTTATGACGGCAGTTCTTCATAACCACATCCCCAGTCTCTAGTCATTGGGTTTATCCTCTACCGGCGGTTCACTTCTAAAACGGTAGCTAATTTCAATGATAAAACGATTGGATTTCAGTTTAGGTTACAGAGGAGTTCGAGGGCGAGGCTGTCGGCGTCGACGCCTGTGGTGACGGCGTCGGCGGCCTGCTTGATCGATGGGCCGGCGTCGCAGCTCTGCCTGACGTCCTCCAACGCGGAAGCCTTCGAGCGGCGATGGCAGGGCTAAAAGTTTGGAGCAGTAGCGAAGGCTGTCGAGATGCTCTCGGAAGGGTGTAATCCACCTGGGCATGTGGTTCAACAGGAAGAGTAGATAGACGATCCGATGATCCCCGCCTTTTGATGGCGATGTTTGTCGGCGAGCGTGGGTCGCCGTGGGAAACAAGATAAGGGCTAAAGTTGAAGGTGCGTCTAAAGTTTCTGAGGTATAATCAGTTGCGCTTCTCCCTTCCGTTTCGAGTGTTCGTCTCAGGTTCGTATGTCGGTCGATATTCCGCACCCAGACTTTTTTATGGGCTACTCCCAGCTTTTTGGAGATCTAGCAAATCATTGTTCTTGGCGACTCGTGTAGATTGACCTCCCGGCGATGAAGCTATCCGGCAGTCGCATACGCTTCGGACACGTCATCTTTCTCACTGGCTTCGACAGGCCAAGACAGACAAGTGTAGTAAAAGATTAAAAACTAGGGATGGTCTTAGACCGCCGCTTTTAGGGCAACGATGAGCTCCGAGAGCATGGAAACGCTTCAAGCGCTGTGGGGTCTAATGTACCTGTCCCCTCTGGGACTGTTGTGATTCACCCATCTTCTAAATAACCTTGCAGACAAGGCAATTGATTGGACTGCCCTAGGGCATCCCAATCGTTGCCGAATCAGTTCGGAACTTAAGGAGGCAAGGAAATGACCGCCGATTATGAAAACTTGGATAACAGTATTAAAAATCTAAAAATGTATGCGGTGGATGCATTTGCGGCCAAGGCCACACGCGCAATCTATGATCAACTACCCCTTTCCAAGCTTCCTTTCTTTTCAAGTTCATTTACTAGGGGTAAAAATTCGTATGAAATTTATATAATCGATCCTGGGACGGATCCAGTTACTGCAGAAATTCAAATCGATCGTCCCAAAGGTGATGTGGGAGGGGGAACGGTTCACGCTAATGTTGACAAAGGTAATTATTGGACCAGGAGGGGTAACGAGCACCTAGTTAACCCTTTTTTGGAACATGACTTTGTCCGCGATTTCAACACAGTGCGCCAAGCTATTGAGGAACTTGTAGCGCCTTGGCGCGATCTCCCCAAGCCATCAGTTATTGAAGGTGTTTATGATAATGACTTTCAAAATATAAGTACAGCGTTGGCGATTCCCGGTGCTTCCGTGGGCGTCGCTAGCCCTACTGGAGAAAGTAATATCTACTCTAGACTTAACTTGGTAAAAGACGCTAGTGATGCAATGGCTGGTACTAGCTGGGATGCTTTTAGGGGCAAGTTCTATGAGCTACTTCCACCCGCGATCAATGCGAATAATGCTCTCGCCCACTATTTGGCTTCCACGATTAAAGCCGAAGGCACCCTCTTTAAAGAGGCGCGGAGCCTCGTTGCCGAGTTGGTCGAGAAGGCTTCCCAAGCTTTTAATGCGGCTGGGAATAATTGGTCCACCGACATTCCCTTTGATTGGAAGATAGTTCTTGATATTGCGGTGCTTGTTGCAGGCGCAGCAGCGGACGTCGTTTCGGGAGGAGCGGCGACGTCTGTGGTCGCTGCAAGCGCCGTCAATCTGGGGTTGGAGGTCGTGAAAACGGTGGTTGATAGAGAAGAGAGAACGGCTAAGGGAGAGGCAAACTATGACAATGTTCTCGATAGCTTTAAGAATGACATGGAGGCAATTAGTTCCCATGTGTTTGAAACCGAGAAAGAGATAGGAAATAATTTAAATCGTAATTGTATACAGGCTATACGGGGCTCGGCACATTATGATATAAAATTAGGTGAGATCACAACTGGAAGTTCTGAAGAGCTTGCCATTAAAGATCGTGATAAAGTTCGAACGATTTATCAAACGGTTATGCCCGATATCAGCAATGAACTAGCTGGCATTGCTGGCAAGACTGGAAAGCTGGCGGTACCGTTTGCGAATGCTATTGCTCGGCATGGAAAGGTAGGCATCGGAGAGTTTGGACCATTGGGTCAGTTTCAGAATCTTGCTTATGTAATTGCCAGTTACCTCAACGAGCTGAGCGAAGAAGCAGGGCTGGGCGGGAAAAATCTCGAAGCTGCGGTTAACGACATTGACGCTCAGGATGAGGACAGCCAAAGAGCGCTCGATTCGATTATCAACGATATTGAAAACTAGATCGAAAGAAATGATTCACGGCTTATAGCAGGAGTTCCAGGACGAGGGCAAGGCCGTCGGCGTCGACGCCTGTGGTGACGGCGTCGGCGGCCTGCTTGACCGACGGGCCGGCGTCGCCCATTGCCACACCGAGGCCTGCCCAGCCGAGCATCTCGACGTCGTTGCCGCCGTCGCCCACCGCAAGCGTGGAAGACGGCGCGGCGCCGCAGCTCTGCCTGACATCCTCCAACGCGGCAGCCTTCGAGACGCCCTCGGGGGAGACGTCAAGCCAGGCCGTCCAGCCGATCGCGTACTCGACGCCGCGCAAACCCGCCGCGTGCACCGCGTCCATGAGCTCGCCCGCGCCCATGCCCGGGTAGCGAACCGTCAAGCGAGTCGCGTCGGGGACCGCCAGTTCGTCGATCGGCACGACGACGGACGGCCCCGTCAGCTCGCCGTCCGGGAAATGCGCGGTCAAGCGCCGCGGTTCGTCGAGCGACTCCACCGCGTACAGCGCCTCGGGAAGCTCGGCGTGCAAAGCCGCGACCTGCCGCGAGGGATCGAAAGTATGGACGTTGAACGCCTCATTCCGCGCCAAATCCAGCGTGATCGCGCCGTTGGAACACACGGCCAGCCCGTCGGCGATGCCGACCTTGTCCAAAGCCTCGCGAGTGCCGTAGATGCCCCTGCCGGTGGCCAGGCAAATCCGCGTCCCCGCCCGCATATGCGCGGCGATCGCCTCGCCCACCCGCGGCGAAAGCGTGTTGTTGTGCCGAAGAACCGTGCCGTCGATGTCAAGGGCCACAAACAGATCCGGCCCCGCCCCGGGCAGGCCGGACTCCTCTACCGCCTCGGCCAGAGACTTCATGGCTGCAGCGGCCCGCGGTTTTGCCGACCCCTCGGCCAAAGGTTTCGGAGTCGCGAGTCTGCGCGAAGCCTCAGAAGCGAGGAAAGGGTCTTCGCGCTCGGCCGACGAATTGCCGCGGTTGCAGAAGGAACCCGAGGCTTCCGAAGGCAAACGGTGGCCGACGGTTTCAGAGCCGTGAGGAGAGCCGAAACCGCCCGGGGTGCCGGGATCCGTCGGACGGCCTGCTCGGCTTCGGCGAGCGGCGGAAGGCTGCTCGCCGAATGGCGAAGTCGAGCGTTTCTCGGAACCTAGGCGCTCGTCAGGCAACAGGCTCGAATCTCTCGCGCCCGCCAAGGTATGGCCGCAGCGCCTCGGGGATGTACAGCGAGCCGTCGGCGCGCTGGTGGTTTTCGAACAGGGCGACCAGCCAACGAGTGGTCGCGAGGGTCCCGTTCAGCGTGGCCGCCGTGCGGGTCTCGCCGTCGAACCGCTCCCGGATTCCGAGCCGCCGCGCCTGGAAGGTGGTGCAATTCGACGTCGACGTGACCTCCATGAAGCGGTTCTGAGTGGGGAGCCAGGCCTCGCAGTCGAACTTCTGCGCGGCAGAGGAGCCCAGGTCGCCGGCGGCGGTGTTGATGACGCGGTAAGGGAGCTCGACCTTCGCGAGCATCTCCTCCTCCCACGCGAGGAAGCGGCGGTGCTCCTCCTCGGCCTCCTCGACGCGGCAGTAAGAGAACATCTCCACCTTGTTGAACTGGTGGACGCGGATGATGCCGCGGGTGTCCTTGCCGTAGGAGCCGGCCTCGCGACGATAGCAGGAGGACCACCCGGCGTAGCGCTGCGGACCGTTCGAAAGGTCGACGATCTCGTCCTTGTGGTATCCGGCCAGGGCCACCTCGGAGGTGCCGACCAAGTACTGGTCGTCCGCCGGAAGATAGTAGATCTCGTCCGAGTGCGCGCCCAGGAAGCCGGTTCCGGCCATGATGTCGGGGTTGACGAGGGTCGGCGTGGTCATCATCGTGAAGCCGGCGGCCTCCGCCTGATCGACGGCCATCGTCAGCAGCGCGAGCTCGAGCCGCGCGCCCACGCCCTTGAGGTAGTAGAAGCGCGAGCCGGAGACCTTCGTGCCGCGCGCCATGTCGATCGCGTCGAGCGCCTCGGCGACGTCGAGGTGGTCCTTCGGCTCAAAGTCGAAGGCGCGAGGCTCGCCCACGTGCTTGAGGACCTCGTAATCCTCCTCGCCGCCGGCCGGAACGCCGTCCAGCACGATGTTCTGGATTGCCGCATTGGCCTGAAGATATTCCTGCTCGGCCTCGTTCGCCGCGGCCTCCAGCTCCTTGACGCGCTCGGCCAGCGCCTTCGCCTCGGCGAGGACGGCAGGGCGCTCCTCGGGGCTGGCCTTTCCGATCGAACGCGAGAGCTCCTTCTGCGAGGCACGGGCGGTCTCGAAGGCCTGAAGGGCCGACCTGCGGGCCTCGTCGGCGGCCAACAGCGCGTCAACCGAGGCCTCGTCGTTGCCGCGGCGACGCTGGGACTCGCGCACCGCATCGGGATTCTCACGTGCAAAGCGGATGTCGATCATGGGGACAATTCTACGTCGTTGCGCGCAGCGCTCGCAGATGACTCCTATTACTCTTCAATCGCATTAACCTTAGAGCATGACATGGCATTGGTGGCTGACGCTCACGCTGGCTCTTGCGGCTCTCTGCCTCTCGCTGCACAATCGCGCCTCAATCGGCGCCCTGAGGAGCCGACTCGTGCACGCCAACGCGGCGTCGGCGGGGATCCTGCCGCAGGAAACCGAGGGGACGGGCGAGAGAACGGTCGCCGTCGTCGTCAACCCCACGAAGATCGGGGACATGGGGGACCTCAAGGCGGTGGTCGAACAGGCCGCGGCCGACGCCGGATACTCCGCGACCCGCTGGTACGGCACGACCCCCGACGATCCGGGAGCGGGCCAAACCCGCGCCGCCTTGGCGGAGGGGCCCGCCGTGGTGATCGCCGCGGGCGGGGACGGGACGGTGCGCGCCGTCGCCGGGCAGCTCGCCGGAACCGACATTCCGCTGGGCATTCTTCCGCTCGGAACGGGAAATCTGCTGGCTCGCAACCTCAACCTTCCGCTCGGCTCCTCGCTCAGCAACCTCGCCATGGTGGCCTTGACCGGAAGGCTTCAGCGGATCGACGTCGGCAGAATCGGTGCCCCGGAGCCGACGGAGGGTGAACTTGCGCAGATCGCCGACATGGGACCGGACGCGCGGCCCTTCGCCGGATGCGAGCCGTTCCTGGTGATCGCCGGAATGGGCTTCGACGCCGACGTCATGAACGACGCCGACCACGGGCCCAAACATGCCATGGGCTGGGGCGCCTCCCTC
>NZ_DBHHEV010000001.1:0-100585 GCF_057238965.1 Peptidiphaga sp. | reverse complement strand
GCCGGGCGCCGGGCGCGGAGCCTCGCAGGCCCGCCGCTCCGGTTTCCGAGTCTGCTCGCCTTTCCGAGCCTGCCCGCCTTTCCGATCTCCAAGCTTGTCCACAACGATTTCGCAGCCGCGAATGTGTACAGTTTTCGATGGGCAGGTGCGCTCACTCCTGCCTTTGACTACTCTTGGCTGAGTACGCGTACCCGGAAGGACGACCATGGCTGATTCTGACAAGCTCGATTCCGACGAGCTGGGCGAAGTCGACGATCTCGACACGGCGAAAGAGGCTGAGACGACGGAAGGCTCGGACGTCGTGAACGACGCCGCCGAAGAACGAGGGGCCGACGAGGGCGGGATCGGCGCCGCTGAGGCGGACCCCGCCGAGGCAGACGGCGCTTCCGCAAAAGGCGACGAGGAGGACGTCAAGGCCGCCGCGAAAGATTCCGGCAAGGGCGAAGGGCCCGAGGAAGCCCCGGCAAAGGGCAAAAAAGGCAAGAAACGCGCATCGAAGAAGGACGCGGCGAAAGGCTCGTCTAAGAAGGACGGCTCATCTGAGGGGGAAACCACGGACGAGGCCTCGAAGACGTCTCGCAAACAGAAGGAATCCTCCGCCGAATCCTCGAAGAAAGGCTCGAAGAAGAGCTCCGGAAACCCCGAAAAGGGAACGAAGCGCTCTATAGAGAAGAAGGCCGCGGAAAAGAGGGCCTCGTCGAAGGAGCGCAAGCCGACCAGAGTCAAGGGGCTTCAATCGCCGAAGTGGTGGGCGCCCCTGCTTGTCACCCTCATGATCGTCGGCCTCGTCATCGTCGTCTCCGCCTACATTTTCGGCGGCAACTTCCCGATCAAGGGCCTGGGCAACGGCAACCTGTTCATCGGCTTCGGCTTCATGCTCACCGGATTCCTTATGACGATGGGGTGGAAGTGACGGCCTCCGGGTCGGCGCCCTTGCGGCCCGGCTTATACGGGCGCTGCGGCCTCGCATAGTCAAAGGTTTGATCGGGAAGGCGTCGCTGCCGGAGAAGACATCTTCAGGAATAGCCCCATACGGCGACGACGACGGCCAGCGTCTCGCTGAGCGCTGCGAAGACGACGGCGTCGACGATCCGCCTCTTCTCCGGCGAAAGGACGCGCGCCCGCGAAAAGGCGTACATGGTCGCCGCGCCCGCGACGAATCCGCCCGCATGGGACTGCCACGAGATCCCCGAGTCGGGGCTCAGGGAGATGACGGCGTTGAGCGCAATGAAGACCACCAAACCCGTCAGGTCCGCCCCGGACACCCGGGCGACGACGAGCTGGGCGCCCAGCAGGCCGAAGACCGCGCCCGACGCGCCGACCGTGGCGGTTAACCACGAGTTTCCCAAAGGGTCGGACGTGAGGATGACTGCGGCATTCCCGGCGACGGCCGAGAGAAGGTAGATCCCCAGGTACCTGGCGTGCCCGATGGCGGGCTCGAGAACGGATCCGAACACCCACAGCACGTACATGTTGAGCAGCAGGTGCCAAAAACTGACATGCACGAACGCCGAAGCGAGGAAACGATAAGGCTCCTGCTCCGCGAGCTTCGGCACGAACATGAGATAGGAGCCGATCGACCCCTCGACTCGGGTGACGAGGTCGACTCCTACGCAGGCCGCGATGAGCGCCATTGTCACGGCCGCTCTGGGCCAATGGCCGCTGAAGACGGTCAGCCTTCTGCGAGCGCCGCCCGCGGAGCCTCCGCCCGAGCCGCGCGCTTCGCCGGCGCTGGGAACATCCACGGAATTCCGCGGCTCCTCGGGGGTCGGCAAGTCGCCTGACGGCGAAAAGCCGGGGTCGTCTCGTTCGGAGGCAGATGCACTCATCGCGGCCTGCGGAATGTCATTCGGCGACGTCGACGGATTCGATGACGACGTCCTCGGCGGGCTTGTCGCGCATGTCGGTGGACACCTTCGCGATCTCGTCGACGACGGCCTTCGACGCGTCGTCGACCACCTTGCCGAAAACCGTGTGCTTGCCGTAAAGCCAGGTCGTCGGGGCCACGGTGATGAAGAACTGCGAGCCGTTGGTCCCCGGCCCGGCGTTCGCCATGGCGAGCACATAAGGGTCGTTGAAGTTCAACTCGGGGTGGATCTCGTCCTCAAACTGGTAGCCGGGGCCCCCGGTTCCGCGGCCCAGGGGATCGCCCCCCTGGATCATGAAGCCGTCGATCACGCGGTGGAAGATCGTGCCGTTGTAGAGCGGCTCGGTGGTCTTCTCTCCCGTAGCGGGGTTGGTCCACTCGCGCTTGCCCGTCGCCAACTCGACGAAGTTTGCGACTGTTTTGGGTGCGTGGTTAGGATACAGCTCCACGACGATGTCGCCGTGATTGGTGTGAAGTGTTGCTTCCATGCGTACATCTTCCCACAGCGCCGCGGCGGGAAGGGCAGCAGGGCGATTCACGGCAAACTAATGCGCTGCGGGCGAAAACAAGTGGGCAGAGACCGGCCAGAAAGCGCGTTCGGGCTGACATTTCGCCGAAAACCCGGCAAAATGGGAGAGTACAGTCATTTTCCGGTCGACGCCGGACAACCGAAGGAGGTTCACAGTGTTCTGCTGCCGTTCCAAGAAGAAGAAGGCTAAGAAGAAGGCCGCCGCCCAGGCTCAGGACCTCGTGGCCCAGGCCGGAGCCGCCGCGAGCCAGGCCGCCGAGAAGATCCGTCCGGTCGCCGCCCACTTGGCATCGCAAGCCCAAGAACTCGCCCACCAGGGCAAGGAGTGGGTCGCCCCCAAGGCCGCCCAAGCGGCCCATCTCGCAGCGGAGGCAAAGGAGAAGGCGGTCACCGACTACATTCCCAAGGCCAAGCGCGTCGCCCGCGCAGCCGTCGACGCCGCCCGCACGACCGAGGGCGATCTCAAGACCAAGGCCCAGGCCGTCCAAGCGTCCGCGGCAGCGGCCCTCGCCGACCCCAAGCCCAAGAAAAAGCGCCGGTTCCTCAAGGTGACGGGGACTCTGGCCATCCTCGGGGGCGCAGCAGGCGCAGCTTTCCTCCTGTGGAAGCGAAGCCAGCCCGTCGAGGACCCCTGGGCCGAGTCGTACTGGGAGGACGTCGAGGTTCCCACCGAGGCTTCCGACGAAGCCGAATCCGGCAAGCACAAGGCCTGAACGCAGACGCCCAGGGTTTGGGGCAGTTGAGGCAGCGCCCGGGGTTTGACGCAACGCCCAGGGTTTGGGGCAGTTGAGGCAGCGCCCGGGGTTTGACGCAACGTTCAGCCCCGATGCACAAGCCCGAGGTCGCAAGCCGAGAACCCGACGAACCTTTCCGCCGCGGGCTCCGCGGCTGCGCATCGAGAATTCGAGGAACGATGACGAACGACGCCGCAGCATACCAACTGTTTGAGACGCCTGAAGGAGTCCGCGGGCGATACGTGCGCGTGCCCCTCTCCGAGCTCGGGGAGGGGGACGCCCTCGTCCGGGTGACGCATTCCTCCGTCAATTACAAAGACGGACTAGCCGCGACGGGCCGAGCCCCCATCGCGCGATCGCTCCCGATGGTCGGGGGCTGCTGCGCCGTCGGCGTCGTCGTCGAACCCGGAGAATCCGGCCTCGGCGTCGGAGCTCCCGTCTCGATCGTGGGCACCACCCTTTCCGAACAGCACAGCGGCGGATACTGCGAGTATCTGCGGGTTCCCTCCGCCTGGCTCACCCCCGTGCCGTCGCGGTTTTCGCTCCTTGAGGCGGCGGCCATCGGAACGGCCGGCGTCACGGCCGCAATGGCGGTGCTCAAGCTCGAGGACGCCGGCCTCGCCCCCGGCGCCGGGCCTGTTGCGGTGACCGGGGCCAGCGGCGGCGCCGGTTCGATTGCAACAGCCCTGCTGGCCGCCCGCGGCTACGAGGTCACGGCCTTCACCGGCCGGCGGGACGCCGAAGACTACCTTGTTTCGCTCGGCGCCGCGCGCGTCGAGCCGCGGCCAGACACGTCTGGCAAGCGGCCGCTCGAAAAGGGCTTGTGGGCGGGGGCCATCGACGCCGTCGGCGGCGACACCCTCGCCTGGCTCACGCGAACGGCGGCGCCGGGAGCGTCGATCGCGGCCTTCGGCAACGCCGGCGGAAACGCTTTGAATGCCACCGTGCTCCCCTTTATTCTCCGAGGGGTCAACCTGCTCGGGGTCACTGTCACCTTCCCCTCGGACGACGTGCGGAAGCGCACGTGGCAGATTCTGACCGACTCCCTCACGGCCGACGCTCTTCGCGCGATCACCTCGGAGATCGCCTTCGACGAGCTCGAATCGTCGCTTTTCCAGATCGTCGAGGAAGGGGTTCGCGGCCGCGTCGTCGTTCGGATTTCTGAGGAGGACGCGCCCCAGTCACCGTGACAGGCCTCAATCGCCGTGACGGACCCCAATCACCGTCGTATGGCCGAGAGGCTGGTTTCCTCGATTGAAAGGACTGGTTGTTTTCGGGGGTTTCGCGCTGCGCTGCTCCTTCGACGCGCCGGTCCTCTCGCACCGCCTCAAGCTCGCGGCTGGCGTTCTCCCCACGCAATGGGATCCACGCGTCGGCCCGTGAAGAAAGGTGTGTCCTCGCGCACATAGAGGCGCGCCTCCGTGTAACGCTGCGCGTGGAGAACGCCTTCGAGGCGATCGAGCCTGTCCGCCTCGAAGCCCAGGATCCACTCGTAATCGCTCAACCCGAACGTCGCCAATGTCGAACCTTTGACGTCCGGGTACTGGCTGAAGCCGTTGCGCCCGTGTTCGGCCATGATGCGCGAACGCTCCTCTGCCTTGAGAAGGTACCAATCGTAAGATCGGACGAACGGGTAGACCATCAGCCAATCGCGCGGCGCCACGCCACTGAGGCATGCGGGCACGTGGCGACGGTTGAATTCCGCAGGAGTGTGAAGCCCCATACACGTCCAAACGGGCTCTAAAAAGCGGCCGAGGGCACTGGCGCGCAGCCTGTGATAGGCGTCTTGGAGACGCTCGGGGTCGTCGTCGATCCACCACACCATCAAATCGGCGTCGGCGCGAAAGCCCGCCGTGTCATACCAACCGCGCGTTGTGACGGCTGCGCCGTCGACGCACTCCGCGCTCTCGGCTATGAGCAGGCGTCGCGCGTCGGCGTCGGCGGGCAGTGGATCGGCCAAACGGAATACCGCGTACAACGCGTAGTGGAAAGCGTTGTTGATTGCGTCGAGGTCCACGTTCTGCGCGTCACGAGGATCGGGCACGCGCTGCATATGCTCATCCATAAGGATCTCCTTCGGGTTGGCGTGGGCGATTCGCAGTTTCTTCTGTTTCCGCCAGTCTATGCCTTTTCGCAGCCTAGAAGCCTTTCGCACCGTGGGCTGCCTGCGCGCCGCCTGGGCAAGCCCTAGTTGCTCGGCTTGGACGCCTTTCGCCCATAGGCTGCCTGCACCCGCAGCCCGCGTCTTGCGCCCTTCGGGATCTCACCGTTCGAGGCGGGGCCCGACTCGTGCCGCATCGGATTCGTCTCGCCGACGAACGCCGGGCCTCCCCGAGCGGCAACACTGCTCCGGACAAACGGTGTGGAACGGTCCGGCGCCCGTCAAGGTGACGGGCTGGACGTCTTCGCCCCGCGCTTGGGCGGCTCGCTCCTCGAGCACGTCGACGAGGCTCGCGATGAAATCCCCGTCCGTGGAAACGGTCGCGGCCCGCTCGTAGGGCAAGCCGACCTTGGCCGCGGTTTCCCGCGCTTCGACGTCAAGGTCGTAGACCACTTCCATGTGGTCGTAGATGAAACCGATGGGGGCGACGACAACCCCGCTCACCGAGGGCCTGCCGGTCGTCCCCTTGCGCGCAGGCCCCCCGTGCGTCGGCCCCCCGCCTGCCTTCCGCTCCAATTCTCGCCTTTCGCCGCCCGCGTCCTCGTCTGCCAGCTTCTCGAGAAGATCGTTGACGTCCGGTTCGAGCCACCGCGACGATGCCGGCCCGGAACGCGAACAGAACGCCAAATCCCATTCGATCCGGCTCAGCCCGAGGCTGCCGCGCACGAGAGGAAGCAACGCCCGTATCAACGCCCGGTGTTGGGCGACGTAACTGATCTCCGTCGAAAGATCGGGGGCGATCGACGATCGCTCCGCCTCGGTGGGCGCCGAGCCTTCTTCCATTGCGACCGGTATCGAGTGCGTGACCAAGACGAGGCGAACGTTTTCCACATCAATCCCATTGTCCGCGAGCTTCCGATAGGCCGCAGCGATCGCTTTCGCCTGCGCGCCGACCATTCCCGGCGTGTTGTAAAACGGACGGACTTTGTCGACGATCAACGAGGCGCCTTCGGCGTTGTCCGCACTTGACTCCGCGCCTAGCGCCGCGTGCCCGTAGCGCCCTTCGAAAGAGGCCAAAGCACTGTCAAGGTCCTCTCGATACTGGCGGCAACCGGAGTACGAAGCGTAAGCAGAGGTCGGCAGAACGAGGATGCGACGGGCACCGGCGTCGGCCAATTCCGCCAAACCTTCGTCGACGAACGGATGCCAGTTCCGATTTCCCCAACCGACGGAGATTTCGTGCCCGCGGCGGCGCAGCTCCCCGCGGAGGTCGGCAAGGAGCCTGCGGTTCCATGCGTTGATCGGCGAAACCCCCTGGAATCTCTCGTAGTGCCGGCCGACGGCGAGGAGCCTTTCATCGGGAATTCCGGTGCCTCGCGTCGCATTGCGCAAGAAGGGAAGAACGTCTTCGGGCCCGTTCGGTCCGCCGTAGGACAGCAGCAGCACGGCGTCGTAGGGGGTCAAACCTCGCATTTGTCGCCTTTCACTCAAGGAATCGGGAAAGCCGGAAACGGAAGGGCAAACGTCTGCAGCCGTCTGCGCGCATCCGCGAATTCGCCGCTGAAAGGGCTCCTGGATTCACTGGAACGGTTCAAGCTCACACTCGATGCTACACACAGGCGCTTGCTCAGGCGAGGGAAAGACGCGCACGCAAAGGGTTCGAAATGCCGGAAAGCGGCAAGCAGAATGTCGCATTGCTTGCATAGTTGATAGCACTACTGCTACATTTTGAAGTATCACTACAGTAAGGAGGGCGAGATGAAAGCCGATGCAGTCGTCAACGTCGTCAATCTGACGAAGAAGTACGGGGACGTCACAGTTCTCGACGGTCTGAACTTGCGCGTCGAGCGGGGGCAGACGGTTGCCTTGCTCGGGCCCAACGGCGCCGGAAAAACGACGACCGTCGAGATCATCAGAGGCCTGGTTCCTCGAAATGCGGGCTCCGTCGAAGTCTTCGGCGAAAATCCGACCAATAACTCCAATCCGCTTTGGCAGGCCAGGATAGGCATGACGCTCCAAGCTCAACGGGACCACGCGAAATGGCGCGTCATGGAGTTCCTAAACTGGATACGCGCCTCATACGAGGGAATCCGCGACTGCCGCGACGTCTCGGAGCTGATCGATTCTTTCGACCTGGGCAAGCATGCGTACAAGACGATCTCGACTCTCTCCGGGGGGCTGCGCAGGCGCCTCGACCTCGCTGCCGCACTCGTCATCAGTCCGGACCTCCTCATTCTCGACGAACCCACGTCCGGGCTCGATCCGACGGCAAAAAGAGCGGTTCACGACATCGTCGCCGACGAGGTCGACGCCGGAATGGCGCTGCTTCTGACAACCCACGACCTGTCGGAGGCCGACCGCCTCGCCGATGCGATTCTCATCCTCAACGAGGGACGAATCGCTGCGGAGGGGTCGCCCGAGTCTTTGCGGCTCCGTGTCGAGACGCAGGCCGAAGTCATGTGGACTTCGAATGGAAGCCGTTACGTGCACGCCACGCCGGAGCCAGAGCCATTTCTGCGAGAGCTGATGCAGGATCCGTCCGTGAGCGACCTCGAAGTTCGCAGGACGTCCCTCGAGGACGCCTACCTGGGCCTCGTCGAGGGGGCCCAGAACTCCGCCTTGACCAGAATGTCGGAGCCGACGCCCGAACCGCCGACCACAAGAAACTCGCCGAAGGAGGGCGACCAATGATCCACTCAATGCGAACTGCAGCCCGAGCGGGCTGTCTGCAGGCCCGCGCCGAACTGCGCATAGCTTTTCTTACGCGGAATTCTATCGGTCTACTATGCTTGGGCCCATTGTTCCTCCTGTTTTTGGCTTTCAACGAATGGAACGGTTTGGATTCAGAGCTGGTCCCAAACAGCGCTTTCGCCCTTGTGAGCGCGCTAGGATCGATCGGCCTGCTCGGTGCCGCTGAAATCATGGGCGAGATGTTCCGCGAACACAATGACGGCTCCTTTTTGCGTATGCGCATTTTGCCGCGCGGAACGGAATCGTGGATGTTCGGGAAGGTTCTGTCTTTTTCCGTCGTAAACGGATTCATTCTAGTAGTCGTTATGTCTGTGGGACTGCTCCTTTTCCCCGATCTGCGGCCGGCTTCCCTCACCGACTTCCTCGTCCTGGCGGCCAGCCTCGTTCTTTCCCTCGTCGTCCTCTTCCCCATCGGAGTGGCATTGGGATCGCTCGTGCACTCCACCCTGAGTTTTTTCGTCTGCTTGACCCTCCTATGCATGCTCTTCTTCGGCGCAGGCACTGTGTCTCCCATCAGCGTCTTTCCGAAGCCCCTCCAGTGGGTCACGGCCTCGACTCCGATCTACTGGGGCGCACACGCCGCCCGCAGTGCCGTGCTCCCACCCGAACTCGGATCGGTGGAGATATCCGGATCGTTCCAACCCCTGATCGCCTTCGCGGTCCTAACCGCATGGGCCGTGGCCGGATACATCGCCGCACCCCGCATTCTCCGACGCAGCATACGCCGCGAGACAATGGGATCGGTCGCGGCAGCACGGGAGAAGATCGTTTCGAGGGGTTACGCGTGAGCAGGACGAAACAACAAAGGAACCCGGATCCAAGCGGGAAAGAGGGCGGTGCGCCCGGTAAGGACGACGCTGTGGGCGCCAACGACGGCGGCACGCGCAGCAAGGACAAGAGCGCACGCACCAAAGACGACGCCGCGCGCAGTAGGGACGAACGCGTGCACAATCGCCTGGCGGTGCTGCGGGCAGCTCGCGGGGTAACGCGCCGCAAGCTTGCCGAGGAGCTCGGAATCCACTATCAGACGATGGGCTATCTCGAGCGCGGCGAGTACGCGCCCTCCCTGCATCTGGCCTTGAGGATCGCCCGATGGTTCGGCGTCCCGGTGGAATCGGTCTTCAGCCTCGACGAGTTCCCGCCGTTGATCTGAGGGAGCGTAGCCCGATTCGTCATGCGCGTGGACTGCCCGTCCGCCGCAAATGGCCTAAGCCTTAGATGCGCACCGCCCGAACGCCCAGCGTAGGGCAAGGTTCCGCCTTGTAGCCGTTTTCCAAGTTTCACGTGCAACACTGATACCCATGACGACCATCGCCGCTTCCTGGCTGGACTGGACCGAGCCTCGCTTGTCCACGAACGGACGAAGTATCGCCGTTTTGCTCATTGGGGCCGGCATTCTTGCGCTCACGCTCGCGGTCCCGGCCGTCAAGCGCGGAGGGCGCACGCTGGTAACCGTGGTCCACGAGGCCGGGCACGCCGTCGTCGGCATTGCCTGCGGACGGCGCTTCCAGGGCTTCGTCGTCCAACGCGACATGTCCGGGCATGCCGTCACAAAGGGCAAACCGACGGGCCCAGGCCGCATTCTCACCACATGGGCGGGTTATCCGGCCCCGGCGCTCCTTGGCGCTTTTCTCGTCGTCGGCGCTCTGAGCGGGTGGTCCAAGGCGATCGTCATCGTCACAATCGTGGCGCTCATCGGCCTGCTTGTCATGTCGCGATCCGTCCGAACGGTGCTGGTCATCCTCGGATCGGCGCTCGTCTTCGCCGCCCTGTGGCAGCTCGGGGACCGCATACAGGTCGGCGCGCTGGCCCAGGCGGGAGTTGTAGCGGGCATCGGTCTCGTACTCCTCATCGGCGCCTGGACCTCGCTGCAGGACGTCGCTCGCACGCGCGACCGCGAGCAGGACCACTTCACGCTGGCCGCGCTCACGCGCATGCCGTCTTGGATGTGGATCCTCACATGGTTCCTAGTCGACCTCGCCGCCAGCGCGTGGGCGGTCCACGTGGCGTTCGACGCCGTGACATGATTCCAACGCCGCAGAGTCCCACCGCCACGGAATCCCGACATCGGAGAAGCAGCGGCATTTGAGGCCGACACTTGGGAGCGCCGGCACAGAGATTGGCTTCGCGCCGTCCCCTTCCGACAACGAAATACCGACGCGGCGGGCGCGCCGTTTGCACGGCGCAACATCGACTGGCGGACCTCTGCCCTGGTTCGCCGTCGACACGCGTCCGCTCCGCAGAGTATCCTCACAGTTGTTGTAAACCATTGATACGCCAAGGAAGTCTATGAAAGTGAAACCGCGCGGATCGTATGGGATCGATGCCGCCTACGTGCCGATCCTGTGGTTCATACCCGGAGTCATGTTCGCGTCCGCGACGCTCGGGGCGCTTGGCGGCAGCGCGTGGCAGCCAATCGTCTATGGGTTGCTGGCGATCGAGTTCCTTGGGGGGACGGCAATCTACCTGCACACCACACTTCGAGGAAAGTTTGCGGTTTGGCGCAAGATTCTAAGCGAAACCGACGACGCCGCCGTCGAGCGGATCCTCGACATGGGCTGTGGTCGCGGAGCAGTGATCGTCATGGCGGCTCAGCGCTTCCCCAAGGCGAAGCTGACGGGTGTGGACCTGTGGCGCAAATCCGACCAGTCCGGCAACGGAGAAAAGGCGGCCACTGCCAACGCGAAAGCCAACGGAGTCGATTCGCGCATCGATTTCGTCACGGGCGACATGACCGAGCTTCCTTTCGAGGACGGCTCCTTCGATCTCGTCACCGCGAGCATGTCCATTCACAATATCCCGAAAGCCGAAGGCCGCGCCCGGGCGATCCGGGAAGCGGTTCGCGTGCTCAAACCGGGCGGAAGGATCGTCATCGCGGATCTTAAAGCGATGAACGAGTATGCCGACGAGCTGTCGAAGCTCGGTCTGAAGGTCGAGGGGCCGAAGAGCCTCGGCTGGCAGGTCTGGTGGAGCGGACCCTGGGTGTCCAGCAAGATGCTGCGAGCCGCGGCCGAGTAGCCGCGAGAACGCATCCTCTGACGCTTGCCGGTCCCCTGGCTTACCCTTGGCCGCTCGCCGGCCTTCTGGCGCTTTGCCGCCCTTTGACAGTCCGCCGGCCTTCTGGCGCTTTGCCTACTTTCGACGGTTTGCCCGCCTTTTGCCGTTTGCTCTTTGACGATTGGGGGTCGGTGCGACTGCATCGCACCGACTCCCAAGTCGCTTGCGCGTTGCGGCAGTTATCCGGCGCCGCTGCGCTCGCCGTTGTCACCCATGCAGTGCAAGGGTGTCGGGCGCCTTGTCCGCGAACACTCCGGAGAGGTACCGGGGAGCGCGCGCCACCTGCGACGAGTGCCCTCCCGCACCCTTCTGATCGAGGATTTGGAACGTTCCGTCGGAGACCAAGCCGATGGTGTCGGCCTTCTGACCCGAGACCCAGCGCCCGGCCAACGCGACCTCCTTGCCGTCGCCTGCGGTGAACTCGCTCGTCGCTTTGCCGCCCGCCAGCCGATCGATGAAGTAGAAGACGGCTCCGCGCCTGACTGCGAGGGTGTCCTTGCCGTCCCCGTTCCAGTCGCCGACGACCGGGGTGTCGCCGTCGCGCCCGAACATGAACGTCGCTTCGGCATTGCCGCCTTCAAGCCCTGTGTTGAGGTAGAAGGTGTGCCCGCGGCGCACCGAGATCGTCTGGCTCCCGTCGCCGTCCCAGTCGCCCACCAAAGGCGTGTCGCCTGCACGGCCGTAGGAGAAGACGACGTCGGCCTTCCCTCCCCGAATCGAATTGACCAAATAGTAGGTGTTGCCGCGCTTGACTCCCGGGGTGGCGATTCCGTCGCCGTCCCAGTCGCCCACCAAAGGCGTGTCGCCTGCGCGGCCGAAGAGCACTTCTTTGCCGCCGATGACGAACGCATTCTTGGCCGACGGCGCACCGGGCTGGGCGGTCGGCGACGCCGTGGCAGTCGGGCTGGACGTAGAAGTCGGGCTTGCCGTGGGCGAAGCGGTCGGAGAGGCCGTCGGTCCGTCAGAAGCGCTCGGCGACGGAGTCGGTGACGACGTTGCGGTCGGTGACGACGTGGGCGAAGCGGTAGGGCTGATCGAGGGAGAAGCGCTCGGCGAGGCCGTCGGCGTCGGGCTCGGCGCCGGATCGTTGCTTGCAGTGACGTCCTTCTGAACTGTCAACTCAGTGTGGTCGCGGACCTCGACCTTGACCTTCTGACCCGAGGCGGGGATGTCATACGTCAAAGTCGCCTGGTAGCCGTCGCCCACGGATTTCGCTTCAACCCAGTCCGAGGCCTTCGTCGAACCGGAACCGACGGTGAGGATCCGCGCCTGGTGGGAACCTTCGGCCACGCCGCCGCGGACGTTGACCGTAACGGTGACCTTCCCCTGAGAGGTTCGGGACTGTGTGGTCACGCTCATCGGCGCGTACCGTTTGAGCTGCTTGTTCGGATCCATGCCGACGCCCAGCATCTTCTCCCGCGCCAGCTTCCACGCGGACGAACCGGGGTCGGCAGCCACGTAGAACACTGCCGCAGCCCTTCGCGCCTCGTTCCCCCACGTGCCGTTGCCTAGCTCGAGATTCTTCAAGGTGCTGGGCAGGACGAGGACCTTCGGCAAGCGGCCGTCCGTGTACCGAATGTCCGTCATTCCCTCGCCAAAGTATGCCGACACGGTTTCATTCGAGTTCCCATAGGTCTGATCGTACTTTCCGTTCTTGCCTCCGCGCACGATGATCCGCTCGGGAGTCCTTCCGGTGAAGGCTCTGTCAATTGACGTGATTTGAGTGCCGAAATCGACCTTGTGAAGGGAATCAACTCTGTTGAAGCCGCCAACGACCTCCAAACTGTCGGGGAAATCAACGTTGCTCAGATTTGTCGCGTCCTCGAAAGAACGGCTTCCCAAAGTCTTGAGGCCCTCTGGCAGGTGGAGTGAGCGCATAGACGTAACGCCGAAGAATGCAGAGTCTCCGATCGCCACGGTGCCGTCCTTGACTCGAACGTCTGAGCCCACGGAGCCCCCGGCACACGCAACGAGGTGCAAGCCGTTCTCGCGCTTGGCGTAGAGCATCTTGCGCGAATCGTCGCTAAAGACGGGGTTGCCTTCTGCCACCTCTATCGAGCGAAGTTTCGGTGTGTCTGCGAGAGCCATTTCCTCTATAGTCGCCAGCCCGGAACCCAAGCGGATCTCGAGAAGGCTCTGGTTGGCACAGAAGGCGCGCTCGCCAATCGTCACCAGAGAGTCCGGCGTTTTCACCTTTTCCAATCCTGAATAGAAGAAGGCAAAGGCGCCGATCTCCTTGAGCCTGTTTAGCTCGGGATGCAAGTCGACGGTCTTAAGCGCCGAATCGTTCGAAAAGGCGGACGCGCCGATCTTGACGGCGCCTCCGACATCGGCGCTTTCCAAATTGGTGCATTCCGAAAAGGCGTTCTCTCCGATGCTCTCGACGCTAGAGGGAAGCTCCAGCCGCTTGAGCGCCGAATGGCTGAAAGCGAAGTCGCCGATGGTTCGAACGCTGCTTGGGAAATCGATCTCCTTGAAATCGGAGCCCGAGAACGCACTGTTGGCGATCTCTCTCACGCCGGCCGGCACTCTGTATTTTTTCACCGTGTCGTTGTCGAAAGTGCGGCCTAGGGGAATCGCGATGAGCTTGGTGCCTTCCCCGTTGAACAGCACATTGGCGATTATCTTGTAGTTTGGGTTTTCCTGGGAAACGGTGATCGTCTTAAGAGATTTGGTTCCGAAGAACGAACCGTCAAGCTGATCGGGCCCTACGCCCTTGCCAATGTGAAGGGTCACGAGTTTTCTCATGGCCCTCATCGCGCCTTTGGCTTCGACGACCGAATCGGGAATCGTCAGATCGGTGATGTCTGTGCCTGCGAAAGCCCCATCTCCAATGGACTTCAAATCCTTGTTGAAGGTCACTTTGGTCAAGTGCGAGCGGTCGAATGCGTCGTCGCCGATCGACTCCATTCCCGCGGGGAAAGTCACTTCCGTCATCGGCGAGTACCAGAAAGCATACCGGCCGATAGCCTTGAGTTTCGAAGGAAAACCCGTCGATACCCGTCCGTCCGCCCCAACGACCTTGAGAGCCTTGAGTTTGCCTGCTCTGCCGAACGCCCTGTATCCGATCTTCTCAACGTTGTCCGAGATGACGACGTCGCTGAGGAGGTTCGCGCGGAAGAAGGCCTCGTCGGAAATTTCCGTCACTCCTGCGGGCAGCGAAATCTTCTGAATCCCGCTCTTGCTGAAAACCTCCCGTCCGAGGGACGTCACCGAACGCGGGAGGGCCGTCTCCTTGAAGGCTCCCGTTCTGTAAAAGGCGAGCTCGCCGATCTTGGCCAGTTGGCTCGGTTTGGCGTCGGTGTCTTCGAATTCGACCGTCGTCAGTGAGCTGCAGCCGAAGAAGGCTCCCTTTTCGATCTCGACGACGGTGGCGGGGACCTTCGCCTTCACGACGCCGGTTTGCTTGAAGGCGTACTCGCCGATGACTTTGACGGAGTCGGGGATCGTCACGTCCGTGGCCGAACCCTTGTATCGCACGAGCTTCCCGTTGCCGTCGATGTCGAAATCCCCGGTCGGCGTAGAAGGCGTGTCAGCGGGCGTCGCGTCTGCGCTCGGGGCGTCCGCCGGAGTCGCGCCGGGGGATCCCGGAGAGGCTTTGTTTTCGGTGTTGTTCGAAGGCTCTTGCGAGGGGCCCTCGGATTCTTCCGGCGTCGGGGATTTTGACTGCGGCGAAGCGCCGTCGGGATCGTCCGGGTTGTTGTGGCCGTTCGGGTCGTCGGTTCTGTCTGCAGGGAAATGAGAGCCTAGAACGGTCGCAGCCGTCGAGGCGTCGGCGCCCTGTGTGGCCGCAGTCGCCGTTGGGGCCAACGCAGATGCGACCACGGCGAAAGCGGCGAAAGCCGCAGTGTAAGAGAATCTCTTAAAAGAGGTGGACATGATTCCCTCCATATAGTGACAATGAAGGCGTGCAAATGAGCGCGCATGGGGAGTGTGGTGGCGTCTCCGCCACGTTTGTGAGGCAATTTAAACTCTAGTCCGAGCCACTGCCGTGTCTGTCAGTACACGCGGCGAGGTGAAAAGCGCGGTTCTGCGCGAGACATTGCGTCTCGCACCTCGCCTGGGCGGCCGTCGCCGCGAGGAACTCGGAATTCTGTTTCAGTTACACATTTTCCTCCACATTAGAGGCAGGCGGTGAAGCGTTTAAGGGTGAGCGACGCGGCATCCCTGCCGCTTTAGAACGCTTTGATCCTATACCGTTTCGACGTTCGCGTCGATGGATTTCAATACCCATCCTTTCAGTTGAAAATGGAATGCCGAACTGATCGGCATTCGTTCATTGATGGAGCGGCTTATGCTCTGAATCCCTTCCGCACACCTCTTCGATTTCCGAGGCGAAGGGCTTCGATCGACGCGGCAAGAGCAAACAAAGGCGGTCGCGGCTCGATCGTTTCAATCTGGCTCGATCGTTTCAATCCGGCTCGATCGTTTCAATCCTGGTAGTTTGGACGGGTGGAAGCCACCGACCTGACCTTTAGACCTCTGTTGTCTTCGGATCGCGAGCTCATGCGAGCGGCGACGCTCGCGAACATGAACTGGACCGGCTCGCGCAGATTCACCTACGCCGACATCGATTCGACGCCGGAGTTCAGCCACTACTTCCGATTCGACGAGGAGTCGGGCGACTTCGGACTGGCCGCCGAATCAAACGGACGGCTCGTCGGCCTGGCGTGGCTGACGTTCTTCGATGCAACGGATCCGGGCTTCGGGTACATAGCGGACGGTGTTCCAGAATTGAGCATTTCCGTGTGGGACGGCTACCGACGCCGCGGCGCCGGCCGTTTGCTTCTGCGCGCGCTCCTCGGCGAGGCACGGAATCGCCGCATTGAGCGGGTGTCTCTTAGCGTCGAAGAGGGAAACGGCGCCGTCGACCTCTACAGGCAGTGCGGCTTCGCGCCCGTAGAAGGCAACCCCTACAACGCCTACATCGTTGATCTCGAGTCTGTCGCTTGATCGCCTGCCTCTCGCTCAATCTTCTGCCTCTCGCTCAACCTCCGCCTCCCGCCATTTCCTTGGGCGGCCGATTCGACGTAGGCTGATGGGCATGGAACTCGTATGCAACGTCGCATTGTGGCCGTCGAAGGTGGAATGTTCATTCAAAATGTCACGAGAGGAGATCTTGGCCGTAGGGCGCAACATTGCCTGCGTCATCGGGGGAGTCGCGTTGATCAAAGCGATCAAGGCGATTGACGTCCGCCGTCGTCGATGACGGAGCCTTTGAACGTACAGCTAAACCTCAAACGCAAACATCCCCAGTCCGAGGGAGGTCGGACTGGGGATGAGTGGAGCTAACGGGACTCGAACCCGTAACCCCCTGCTTGCAAAGCAGGTGCGCTACCAATTGCGCCATAGCCCCGAGCCGGCAGCAGTTACAAGAACATGCTTCCCGGACTATTCGACGGGATCGGAAACCTCGTACCAGACTGCCCGATCCTGAAGCTTCTTTTGAATGCCGACCCATCCGATGTATCCGATAACGAATGCGAGGGCCGTGACTGCGATCTTCTTCATGATTCATTCCCTCCGTGTTCTTGCGTGGGCCTAGCTGGACTCGAACCAGCGACCTCTTCCTTATCAGGGAAGCGCTCTAACCGACTGAGCTATAGGCCCTCGCACTTCTGGGTGCCGATCTAGATTACCCCAGTGTTTCGCTGATTTCCAAACCTAAATCAAGGGATGTGTGCGGTGCCTCAGTAAACCTCGGGCCGCTGAGCCCGCCAGACGACGCCGACGCGTTCGGCGGCGTCGAAATCCACGGAAGCAGGCGCAACTCCGGCACCCTGTTCGCTATTCGTCGGTGACGGTTATGCGTTGGCCTCCGACGAGAGAAGCTATGAGGTTGTACAGCAGCGCCCCGACTGCCGCCATCGCCGTCAGAAGCACGACGTCGATGATGGCGATGATGACGGCGAAGCTCATCCACCGCCCGAACTCGAGGTACTCGCCGAGTCTGAGCAGGTCGGGCTGGTTGAGCGTCTGAAGCAGGTCGTCGATCTGGCTGAAAACCTTCATGTTGTTCAGAACGAACCATAGGATCATCATCGCAACGACGATCATGATGCCTATCGCAACTGATGTGATGAAGCCAATCTTGAGGGCCGACAGGGGATCGATCTTTGAGATCGTCATCTTCACCCGTCGGATGCCCACTGACTGCTTCGGTTGGGGGTCGGCGGCGAACTTGGCCCCCAATGCGGCCTTTCCCTTTGCCGCTGCCGCTTTGAAACCTGTATTGCGGGTATCGGCGGCCTCGGCCTGCCCACTCGTGGGGCGCGGGGCCTCCGTCTTCGGCTTCTCACTCATCGATTACTCCGTTGCTCCAGCCTGGTTGGCGTGATCTGTGGCGGCTTCCGTGGAAACCTCCACCACAGAGGCTACCGTGTCCGCGGCGTTTTCGCCTTCGCCGTCGGCCTGCCCGACCTCCGCTTCGATCGTCGTTTCAATGTTTCGAGCGATTGCGATGATCCTGTCACCGCCGTCGGGACGGGCGAAAGTGACGCCTTGGGTGTTGCGTCCGGTCTTCGAAACCTCGGCGGCAGAGGCCCGCATCACTTTGCCCGATTCCATGATGACCATGACGTCTTCGCCCTCGGTGACGAGGGCTCCCACAAGGTCTCCCCGTTCCTCGGTGAGTTTGGCGACCTTGATTCCCAAGCCGGCACGGCCTTGGATCCGATACTCGTCGACCGACGTCCGCTTGGCGAAACCGCCCTCTGTGACGACGAAGACCTCCGCGTTGTCCCTGACCACCCTCATTGTCAGCAGCGAGTCGCCCTCGCGGAACTTCATTCCCGTCACGCCCGAGGAGGGGCGCCCCATGGGCCTCAGCGCATCGTCCGTCGCCTTGAAGCGAAGGGACATTCCCTTGCGGGAAACGAGGAGGAGGTCGTCGTCCTCATTGACCAGGCAGGCAGCCACGACATGATCTGTCCCGTTGCCGTTCTCACGGAGTTTGATCGCGATGAGACCGCCGGTGCGCGGCGAATCGTAGTCGCTCAGCCGCGTCTTCTTCACGAGGCCGTCTGCCGTGGCGAGCACGAGATACTGCGCCTGGTCGTAGTCCTTGAGCGTGATCGTCGAGGCGATCGTCTCACCCGGCTGGAAGGCGAGCAGGTTCGCAATGTGCTGGCCCTTCGCGTCGCGCCCCGCCTCGGGGATTTCATATCCCTTGATTCGATAGACCCTGCCCAGGTTCGTGAAGAAGAGATGCCATTCGTGGGTCGAGCCGACGTCGAAGTGCTCGACGACGTCGTCCCCGCGGAGCGAGGCGCCCTTGATCCCTTTGCCGCCGCGGTGCTGAGCGCGATACTCGGAGGTCTTGGTGCGTTTGATGAAGCCCCCGCGGGTGATGGTGACGACGACGTCTTCCTCGGGAATGAGGTCCTCGACCGACATCTCGCCGTCGAAGGGAAGGATCGTCGTGCGCCTGTCGTCTCCGTACTTGTCGACGATGGCGCCGAGCTCCTCGCCGATGATGGCGCGCTGGCGCTCCGGCTTGGCGATGATGTCCTTGTAGTCTGCGACGAGGGCGGCCTTCTCCTCGTACTCGTCGATGATCTTCTGGCGTTCGAGGGCCGCCAGGCGGCGCAGCTGCATCTCGAGGATCGCATTGGCCTGGTCTTCGTCGATCTCCAGCAGGTCCATGAGGCCCGTGCGGGCGAGGTCGACCGTCTGCGAGCCGCGGATGAGCGCGATGACGGCGTCCAGCTGGTCGAGCGCCTTGAGATAGCCCTCGAGGATGTGAAGGCGCTTGAGGGCCTCGCCGAGCCTGTATTCCGTGCGGCGGAGGATGACCTCCATTTGGAACGTCACCCAGTGGCGAACGAAGCCGTCAAGAGAAAGCGTGCGGGGAACGCCGTCGACGAGCGCCAGCATGTTGGCCGGGAAGTTGTTCTGAAGCTGGGTGTGCTTGTACAGGTTGTTGAGCACGACCTTGGCCACGGCGTCCTTCTTCAGAACGACGACGATGCGCTGACCGGCGCGCCCCGAGGTCTCGTCACGGATGTCGGCAATGCCGGGAAGGCGACCGTCCTTGATGCCCTCGACCATCTTGTCGAGCAGGCGGTCGGGGTTGACCTGATAAGGGAGGTCGGTGACGACGAGGCACTGCCTGCCATGGATCTCGTCCACTTCGACGATCGCCCGCTGGGTGATCGACCCGTGGCCGGTGCGATACATGTCCTCGATGCCACGGGTTCCGAGGATGAGGGCGCCCGTCGGGAAGTCAGGCCCCTTGATCCGCTGGATGAGGGCCGCGAGCAGCTCTTCTTTCGTCGCGTCGGGGTTCTCCAGATACCACTGGACGCCGGCCGCGACTTCTCGCAGGTTGTGCGGCGGAATCCGCGTCGCCATGCCGACGGCGATGCCTTCGGATCCGTTGACGAGCAGATTTGGGAAGCGCGACGTGAGAACGGTCGGCTCCAAAAGCGAGCCGTCGTAGTTGGGCTCGAAATCGACCGTCTGTTCCTTGATGTCGCGCACCATTTCCATGGCGAGGGGCGCCATCCGCACCTCGGTGTACCTGGGCGCGGCAGCGCCCAGGTCGCCGGGCGTGCCGAAGTTGCCTTGGCCCGCAACGAGCGGATAGCGCATCGACCACGGCTGAACGAGTCGCACGACGGTGTCGTAGATGGCGACGTCGCCGTGCGGGTGATAGTGGCCCATGACGTCGCCGACCACCTTCGCCGACTTCGAAAACGAGCTGTCGGGCCTGTAGCCGCCGTCGTACATCGCATAGATGACGCGCCTGTGCACGGGTTTGAGGCCGTCGCGCACGTCGGGCAGGGCGCGGCCCACGATGACCGACATTGCGTAGTCGAGGTACGACTTCTCCATCTCGCGCTGGAGGTCGACCCCCTTGATGAGGCCGTGATTGTAAACGGTGTCTTCGCTCACTGGTTCCTTGCCTTAGATGTCGAGGAATCGCACGTCGTGCGCGTTGCGCTGAATGAAGCCTCGGCGAGACTCGACGTCCTCGCCCATGAGGATGGAGAAGGTCTCGTCGGTCGCCGCGGCGTCGTCGATCGAAACCTGTTTGAGGGTGCGGGCCTCGGGATTCATCGTGGTGTCCCACAGCTCTTCGGCGTTCATCTCACCCAAGCCTTTGTATCGCTGGATGCGTTGGCTTTCCTCGCGGGGAAGGCGAAGGCCCTTGCCCTTGCCTTCGACGAGCTTCTCGTCACGCTCACGATCGGAGAAGACGTAGTCGTGGGCGGCATTCGTCCACTTGATGCGGTAGAGCGGCGGCATCGCCAGGTACACGTGCCCGCCTTCAATGAGGGGGCGCATGTATCTGTAGACGAGGGTCAGCAGCAAGGTTGCGATGTGGGACCCGTCGACGTCGGCGTCGGCCATGAACACGATCTTGTGATAGCGGAGCTTGGCCATGTCGAACTCGTCGCCGATGCCCGTGCCGAAGGCCGTGATGAGCCCCTGGATCGTGTCTGAGGAAAGCGCGCGGTCCAATCGCGCCTTCTCAACGTTGAGGATTTTCCCGCGAATCGGCATGATCGCCTGGTGTTCGGGGTCGCGCCCGTTGACGGCCGAGCCTCCTGCGGAATCGCCCTCGACGATGAAGATCTCGCACTCTTCCGGGTTGCGCGACGTGCAATCCTTGAGCTTGCCGGGCATCGATGCCGATTCGAGCACGCTTTTGCGACGCGTCGCCTCGCGGGCCTTGCGCGCCGCGGCCCTGGCGGCGAACGCCTGAAGGGCCTTGCGGATGATGTCCTTCGCCTCGTTCGGATGCATGTCGAGCCAGTCCGTCAGATGCGAATAGACCTGCTGCTGAACGAATGTCCGCGCCTCGGTGTTCCCGAGCTTCGTCTTCGTTTGGCCCTCGAACTGCGGGTTGCCGAGCTTGACCGAGATGATGGCCGTCAGGCCTTCGCGGATGTCGTCGCCCGAAAGGTTGGGGTCTTTGTCCTTGAGCAGCCCTTTGTCTCGGGCGTACTTGTTGATCACGGAGGTCAGCGCGGAGCGGAAGCCTTCCTCGTGGGTGCCGCCCTCGGTGGTGTTGATCGTATTGGCGAAGGTGTTGAGGGTCTCCGAGTAGGCGGACGTCCACTGCATCGCGACCTCGCATTGAATCTGCTTCTCGCGGTCCTCCGCTTCGAAGTAGACGACGTCCGGGTGGACGACTTCGACCTTCTTCGTCGTGTTGAGATGCTTGACGTAGTCGAGGAGCCCTCCCGAATACATGTAAGAGACGCTGCGGTATCCCGGCGTCGGAGAGCCTTCTCCGGTCTCGCCGGCGACCTCGTCGCCTTCGGGGGTGGCCGTCGGCCGTTCGTCGGTGAGCGTGATGCGCAGGTCTTTGTTGAGGAAGGCCATCTGGCGGAAGCGGCGGCGCAGGGTTTCGAAGTCGTAGTACGTCGTTTCGAAGATGTCGGGATTGGCCCAGAACGTCTGCGTCGTTCCGTGCTCGTCGGTTTGCGCGCCCCGCTCGAGGGGGCCCGTCGGGACGCCGTTTTCAAAGGAGATGCGCCAGATGTAGCCATCGCGGCGCACTTCCGTCTCCATTCGGGTCGAAAGGGCGTTGACGACGGAGACGCCGACTCCGTGCAGCCCTCCCGAAACCGCGTATCCGCCGTTTCCGAACTTGCCTCCGGCGTGCAAGATCGTCATGACCACCTCGACGGCGGGCTTGTGCTCCGTCGGGTGCTCGTTCACCGGGATGCCGCGGCCGTTGTCGCGCACCCTTAAGCCCCCGTCGGCCAAGATCGTCACCTCGATGTGGTCGCAGATTCCGGCCAGCGCCTCATCGACCGAATTGTCGACCACCTCGTATACGCAGTGGTGGAGTCCGCGCTCGCCTGTAGATCCGATGTACATGCCCGGGCGTTTGCGGACGGCTTCGAGACCCTCGAGAACGGTGATCGACGAGGCGTCGTAGGACTGGCCTTTTGAGACTTTGACGACGCTTTCCTCTTCGGGGACCGCGTTTTCTGCGGATGTTTCGTCTGTCGTCACGCTTGAGTTTCTCCTTCGCCTAAGCATGCGGAGCCCATCACGACGCCTGTGTGAAGCGCTGCCCCCGCTGCGGTAGGCCCCCACCAACAAAGGGGCCTAAGCAATTCTACCGCGCTTCACGGGATGAATGGACCAATCTGACCGTACGTGTGCTAGTGCACGTTTCCTCAGGGTTCCCCGCGCATCATCCGTACGTGTCACGCGGACCCCGCCCTCGAACCGAGAAGCGGCCGTGTTTCCAACTCGGCTGCGACGGCCCCTTGACCACGATTTCCTTGACGACTCCTTCGCCCACCTCTTTGGCGAGAGTCGCTTCAAGAGTCGCTTGAAGGGCGCGGATCTGGGTTTCCCACGACGTCGACGACGTGCGCAGCGTGAGCCGTCCGCCGTCAGAGAAGTCTTCGACCGTGCAGTGCTTGGCCACCGTCGGGCCGACGATCTCAGGCCATCTGCTGGCCACGGACGCCACCTCGAGCCTCTCACCCCATCCTTTGTCCCGAACATAGCGGGCGAGAATCTGGCCGATCGGGTGGGGGTCGCGGTGCGAAGGCCGCGGGCCGCTTCCGACGTCGCCCCATCCCGGGCCGGGGCTCTGCACCTCGTCGCCGAGAGGCTCGTCCGCATCGTGCGTCTCTCGGCTGCGGGCCTCCTCAAAAGTCCGCGCTGCCGACGGGCGCCGCGTACGCACGTCGCCGCGGGCGTACGCGGCCTCCCGAACCCGATCCAGGGCGCGAAGCGCAAGCACGTCGCCGTTGCGCTCAATCGCGGCCCTCCTCGCCGCATCGATCGCGCCGTCAGCCATCGCCGCCGCCCTCCACGCCGCCGTTCCCAGCGACCGACGCGTTTCCGCCGTCTTCCTCGGCATCGCCTCGAGATTCCTCGGCGAGACTGCCAAATCCTTCGGCGGCGCCTCCCGTTTCCGCCGAAACGCTCTCGAGTCCCTCCGAGACATTCCCCAGCGTCACCGTCAGGCGTCGCCCGCCCAGTCCGGCCGGCAGTTCGCTGCCGACGGCCGCGGTGACGATCGTCTGCTCGGCCTCTTCGACGATTCGCGCCAGCCGGTCTCTTCGCCGCGCGTCGAGCTCGGCGAAGACGTCGTCGAGAATGAGGACGGGCTCGCCGCCTTCCGCCCATTCTCCAGATTCGTCGCCGCGCAGAACTCGCCAGGACGCGAGCTTGAGAGCAAGCGCGTAGCTCCACGACTCTCCGTGGGAGGCGTAGCCTCTGGCGGGCAGCGTCCCGAGGGCGAGTTCGAGTTCGTCTCGGTGCGGGCCGACGAGGTTCACGCCGCGTCTGATCTCCTCCTCGCGTCGCTCGGCCATGGCGCTGATGAGCCGGATTTCGTTGAGTTCGACGTCGTGAAACTCTTCCTGCAAGCCTTCGCCGAAATCGGACGCGCCGCCTGCCCCGCTCGCCTCCGCTCGCCCTCCATGCCGCCCGACGCTTGCGCGGTAGACGATTTCAGCCGGGCCGCGTCCGCCCGAGACCTTCGCGTAGAACTCGTCGACGCAGGGCCGCAGCCTGGCGACGATCTCCGCGCGGGCGGCGGTTATCCTCGCTCCGAGCTTGGCCAATTGGACGTCCCAGACGTCCAGGGCTGCCGCGTCCACCGATCCGCCGCCCCTGCGGGCAGCCCCGACCGATTTCAACAGAGCCGCGCGCTGCCGCGCCGCCCTGTCGTATTCGGATTTGACCGCGACCATCCTCGGCCGAAGCTGAACCATGATTCCGTCGAGGAAAGACCGCCGCGCCGCGGGATCGCCGGAGACCAACTCCAAGTCTTCGGGGGCGAAGAGGACGCTGCGCACCGTGCCGACGATTTCGGGCGGACGCACGAGTCCGCGGTTGATCCTCGCGCGGTTGGCCCGGCCGGAGTAGATCTCCACCTCGACCGTCGTCGGCGCGGAAGAGCGGACGACGCGCGCCTGAACCACCGCGGCCGTCGCCCCTTTGCGGACCAATGCCGTGTCGCCCGAAACCCTGTGGGACGAGAGGGTCGACAGGTAGCCGACGGCCTCGATGAGATTCGTCTTCCCCTGCCCGTTCTCGCCGACGAGAACCGTCACCCCCGGCTCCAGGGCGACGATCGCCCGCTCGTAGGAGCGGAAATCCGTCAGCGCGAGGTCGCTAAGGTACACGCTCTCTCCGTCGCCTGCCCGCCTCGCAGGTCATCCGCCGTAGGTGCGGATCGGCATGAGCAAAAGCCGGAACTCCTGATCGTCCTCCCCGTCGATCTCGGGCTGCGCGGTGAGAACGGCCGGTTTCGAAGCGCTCGTGAACGACAGGCGGACGTAGGGGGCCGACGTCGCCCCGAGCCCCTCCTGGAGAAAACTCGGGTTGAAGGCCATGACGATGTCCTCGCCGTGGAGCGTCGCTTCGAGTGCCTCGCTCGTCTGGGCGTTGTCCCCCTGGCCCGCTTCGAGGATCACCTGGCCTTCGCTGAAGGAAAGCCTGACGGCGGAGTTCTTTTCGACGACGAGCCTCGCGCGCTTGATCGCGTCGAGCATCTCCTGGCGTCCGATGACGGCGTAACCCGTCGCCTCCGAGGGGAAGAGATTGCGGACCTGGGGGTACTCGCCGTCGATGAGCCGGGCGACGTTGTGGCGGCCGGCCGCCGAAAAGCCGATCATGCCCGTCCGGCCCGAGTTGTCTATCGCAAGTTCGACCTTGCCCACGGAGCCCAGCGCCTTTGCGATGTCCGACAGCCGCGAGGCCCGCACGAGGATCCTGTGCGAGACATCCTCGTTCGAGGGCTCCCACGTCAGATCGCGCACCGCGAGCCGGTAGCGGTCCGTGGCCATGAGGGACATCGTCTTCCCCTCGATCTCGATGCACACCGAGACGAGAAGCGGAAGAGTGTCGTCGGAGGAAGCGGCCGTCACCACCTGCGCGACGGTCTCCTGCCAAAGAGCCCCGTCGACGACGCCGGAGACCTCGGGCATGGGCGGCGGCGACGGGTAATCCTCGAGGGGCATCGACTGCATAGAGATGTGCGACGACCCGCACACCACCTCGAGCTTGGCGCCTTTCAGCTCCATGTCGATCGGCTTGTTGGGCAAGGCCCTGGCGAAATCCGAGAGAAGCCGGCCGTGGACCAGCGTCGTTCCGGGCTCGTCGACGGCGGCCTCTATCACGGCGTGCGAGGAAATGTCCGGGTCGTAGGAGGATAGGGCGACGACGCCGTCCTTGTCCGCTTCGATCTTCATTCCCGCGAGAACGGGAAGGGAAGGGCGCGAGGGGATCGTGCGGGCAACCCACGAAACGGCGTCGGCGAAGACGTCGTGTTCAACCCTAAGCTTCACTACAGACCTTCTTTCTTTGAATCCTTAAAGGATATACCTAACTCCACTTTACGCGAGAACGACTTGGCCGTCGTCCATATCCGCCTCGTTGCGCAGTCCGAGACCGACCGTTCCCTGTACTAGATAAGTTCTTAGTAGTAGTTGTAGCACCTGTGGAATCGGTGGATAACCGGACTTTTGTCAGTATTGTCAATGGATTTTGCTGTGGATGGAACTGTGCGGAACTTGGGAGCAAAACTTGGGAATCAGTGGATGAGACACTTTCGACCTTGAAAGATCCACAGACAAAAAGCTCTTGTCCACAGAGAATCAGGGGTATGCCACAGCCTCATGCACAGTGTGTGTGGATTCCACAAGCGCCTGGCACACGGCGAACCGCGTGAATCTCGGACCTGCGTTGGGCTGTGAGAGGCCCGGGCACTGCGATTGCGCGAATCCGGCGGGTGGCCGCGGCGAAGCCCGGGCACGCGGATTACAAAGAAGCCTGCTGGGCGGCTTGCTTGATTCGGCTCGTCAGCTCGGAAACCTGGTTGTACGTGGTTTGCCGCTCGGCCATCTGCTTGTCGATCTTTCGGCACGCGTGCATCACGGTGGTGTGATCGCGCTTGCCGAAAAGGTGGCCGATCTTAGGAAGCGACAGCTCCGTCATTTCCCGGCACAGGTACATGGCCACTTGGCGAGCGGAGACGAGGACCCTGCTCCGGTCGGTCGATATCATCTCTTCGATGGAAATGTCGAAGTATCCGGCCGTTTGGCTCATGATGAGGGTCGCGGTGATCTCGATGGCGTCGGGATTGGCTATGAGGTCCTTGAGTATCATTTCCGCCAGTCCGAGGCTGATCGTCTGCTTCGACAGATCGGCGAAGGCCGTGACTCGCCGAAGGGCGCCCTCCATCTCGCGCACGTTCGTCAGCATGTGGGTCGCGATGTACTCGTTGACCTCTCGGGGAACCGTGAAGCCGTCCGAGTGGGCCTTCTTCTCCAGGATCGCGATTCTCGTTTCGAGGTTGGGACGGTCGATGTTCGCCGTCACGCCCGAATTGAAGCGTGAGAGCATGCGCTCCTCGAATCCGTTGAGGAGGTTGGGAGACACGTCCGATGTGATGACGATTTGCTTGTTGGAGTTTGTCAGCGCGTTGAAGGTGTGAAAGAACTCCTCGACCGTCGAGTCCCGTCCGCCGATGAACTGAATGTCATCGATGAGAAGGATGTCCACCGTTCGGAATTGGTTCTTGAACTCGGCCTGATGTCCGTCGCGCACGGAGTTGATGAAGGCGTTCGTGAACTCCTCGGCGCTCACGTAGCGGACTTTGATCGAGGGAAAGAGGTTGAGAGCGTAGTTTCCGATGGCGTGCATGAGATGGGTCTTTCCCATGCCGGAATCCGAGTAGAGGAAGAGGGGGTTGTACGTCGTCCCGGGCGATTCGGCCACGGCCAGCGACGTCGCAGTGGCGAAGCGATTGTTGTCTCCGATGACGAAGTTGTCGAAGGTGTAGCGCGGATTGATCCGCGCCTTCTGGGATCGCGCCGCGGTGTCGGGACGCTTGGCGAGAGCCTCCTCCGCGATCGTCGTCTGGTCGACGTAGCGTATCCCCTGCGTGAAGGACTCGTGCGATTCGTCCTGCTTGTTTGGAAGCAGCGGCTCGTCCCCGGACCCGGAAACGTCCAGATGCCTGCGGCGAGCTCTGGTATAGCCTCCTTCGACGTCTGCCGAGCTTTCCCTGTATCTCGCTGTTTCCGAAAAGGAATGCTCGACGGATCTGGACGTTCCCGGATAGCGAGACGGCGGGTAGTCCGACGTCGCAGAATCCGAAGCGTCCTCTTCTCCCGCTTCGATGCCCGGCGGCGAAGCCAATGACGACGCCAACGGCGGCATGGTCAACGAGGACGCGGGCAGAGAATTTTCCGAGGGCGGGAGGACGCTGGGAGCGACCGCGCTCGGCGCAATGCTCGACGCCGTCGTCCCGACGGGCTGGGACTCGTTTACGCTCGGATCGACGGAAATGACGATGCGCACGGAACGTCCGAGTATGTTCGAGAGCATCGAAGTCATCGTCTCCGAAACGTGTTCCTCGATCCAGGTTTTCACAAACTCGGACCCGACGGCGATCATGAAGATCTCGTCCACCCAGGCCAAAGGATGGGCCATGCGCACAAAAGCGGCCTGGGAATCCGAGAGCGAGCCGTCTGCGCGCAGTAATTCGGTTGCCGCATTCCACGCGTCTTTGGCCGGATTACCGTCGCTCATTGGAACTCCTTGGACGTGTGAAACCCCAACGCCTATTGCCTCCTGCGTGGGACCTGACCAATTTGAACACAGGCTTGGGGACAATGCAACAAGTTTATCCACAGGCTTGTCCACAATTGTGGAAATTACATTGATGTTGTTCACAGGGAGATTTGCCCGTTTTGACGCCGAACATTCAAAGATCGGTCTTTATCCACATGTGTGGACACAGATGTGAATAACAATCGTGTAGTTTGTCGATAGCGAGATACTCTTGAGATTCCACTCACCAGAGAGGACGCTGCGTTGACCCCTGAGCGGACCCTCGCGTAAAGTTGTTTAGTCATGTGTGCCTCGCACACGAGCAGTCTTCGCGAGATCTTCTCGCGCCGTCTTAGGGAGAACAACCGTGACCAAGCGGACTTTTCAGCCCAACAACCGCCGCCGGGCCAAGGTGCACGGCTTCCGCAAGCGCATGTCGACCCGCGCCGGCCGCGCGATCCTCGCCGCTCGCCGTCGCAAGGGTCGCCGTTCGCTTTCCGCCTGACGTGCTTGCTGCCGAGAACCGCATGCGGCGCTCGGCGGAATTCGCCCGAGCTTTCCGAGGCGTTCGAGGCGGATCTGCCAGGCTTCTCGTAGCAATCGGCGCAGACCGCTCCGGCGTCGACCGGTCCAGCTCGGATTCCACGGGCAGCGTCACCGACCTTCCGCCGAAGGTCGGTTTTGTCATACCCAGGTCGGTCGGTAACTCGGTCGTCCGGCACCGTCTCTGTCGGCAGCTCCGCCATCTGATGAGGGAGCGCATTCAAATTCTTCGCCCGGGCGAGCTTGTTTCCGTTCGTGTTTTCCCTCCGGCCAGGGGTGCCAGTTTCCAAGATCTGGCTGCCGACCTCGACCGCTGCATCGCCTCGGTTCGCCGCAAGGAGTCCCTTCGCGAGGGGCGCGGAAAATCGCCTCGCGAGGGCAATGAGGCGTCGATTGGCGGCGAAGGCCACAACGAGGCGCTGCCGGCAGCATCCTCGCCGGCATGAGGAATTCCAACGGGAGCGGCGATCAATGAGCTTTCTCACCAGGTTTCTTTCGTGGCCCATTCGAGCCTATCAGCGGTGGCTTTCCCCGGGCCTTCCGGCAAGATGCCGCTATGCGCCGACCTGTTCGCAGTACGCGTTGGAATCTCTGCGAATTCACGGAGTTTTGAAAGGTACACTACTAGGAGTGTGGCGAGTTCTGCGGTGCAACCCGTGGAGCAAAGGCGGAGTGGACAGGGTTCCCGCCAAAGGACGGTGGCCCTCGAAACCCCTGGATGTGGACGGGCTTCACGCTCTCTACGAGCGGGAGGACGCTGAAGCGGCTCTAGCGGGCGATCGCCGCGGCGGCGAGGTCTGCTCGGCCTCGCAAGCTTGACAGCAAGAGCGGGTAACCGCCGAATACGAAAGAAGTAGCGTGGATACAATCCTTTTTCCACTCATGTGGGTGATCGCCTGGATCATGGAGATCCTGCGTCGAGTCTTCGTGGCGCTCGGCCTTCCGGACGGCGCCGGCGCGGCGTGGGTCTTGTCGATCATCGGCCTGACCGTCGTCGTTCGCCTTCTGGTTCTTCCCCTTTACAACAAACAGATTCGATCCTCGCGCCAGGCCCAGGTCATCCAACCCGAAGTCCAGAAGATCCAGAAGAAGTACAAGGGCAAGAAGGACATGGTTTCCCGGCGCCGGATGCAAGAGGAGATGCAGGCGGTTTACCGCAAGCATGGAACCTCTCCTTTTGCCACGTGTCTGCCGATGCTCGTCCAAATGCCCATTCTTTTCGCTCTTTACAGGGTTATCTCGGCGTTCCCCGGAATCTCCAGCGGGCGCCGCGACGCATTGGGCCCTATCACCAAAGAGCTTGCGACGGACTTCGAAAAGTCCACGGTTTTCGGAGCCCCGCTCGCCACGAATTTCAGAACTGCGACGTCGACGAACAGCCAGATCGTCATTGGGGTGCTGGTCCTCGTCATGAGCGCCACGATGTTCTACACCCAGCATCAGCTCATGCGCAAAAACATGCCCGAGTCCGCTTTGGACAAGAGCAACCCCATGTACCGCACCCAGCAGATCATGATGTACGGCATGCCGATCATGTACATCTTCATGGGTGGAGTCCTTCAGGTGGCGGTCCTGGTTTACTGGGTTGCCGGCAACATCTGGAATCTTTGCCAGCAGGCATGGTTCATTCGCAACAATCCGACGCCTGGATCGCAAGCCTACAAGGAACGCCAGAAGCGCCTTCGGGAAAAGCGCGAACGCAAGGGTCTGAGCAAGGAGGAAATCGAGAAGCTCGAATCTGAGGACGCAGCTCGCGCAGGGGTTCGGGTTCAGCCCCTCGGCAAGGAAAGGTCGAAGAAGGCTGCGGCGAAGGCCGCCAATCGAGCGCTCCACAACGACGCCGATGACTCTGATGGCGACGAAGCCGATTCCGACAAGCCCGAGGAAATTCGCGGCAAAGACGGTCTGACTGAGGCCGAGCGAGCTCGACGTCGCTATGAGCGGCGTCAGGCAGAGCGAGCGCGCGCGAAGAACAAAGCCGCCAATCGGAAGAAACGTGTCCAACAGAATCAGAAGAAGCGGAACTTCTGATCCTTTGCTCGCCTCACTTCAGTTATGAGTTCCTCTGTATTCATATCCATGAGTCCTTCCCTAGCCAACGATTCTCCTTGAGCTATGGCTTCACTTGAGCTGTGAAAGCTTTCCGACCGGAAGGTTTATAAGCTTCCATGCCGGAAGATTTCCCAAGTTCGCAACTACCAATCCCCACAACCACAACTACTTTTACGCACTGCAGCGGTGCTTGCCGAAGAAAGGACGATCCGATGGCTGACAGGGCCGAACTCGTCAAGAAGCTGAACGACGAAGGCGATTTTGGAGCCGACTACATTGAGGAGCTTCTCAACATTGCCGACTTAGACGGGGACATTGAGATTGGCGTCGAAGCCGACCGCGCGTCTGTCGCGGTTGTGACGGAAGGCGTCGCCGACCGCAGGCTCAAACGTCTTATCGGCCAGGGGGGCGAGGTCCTTGACGCGCTCCAGGAGCTCACGCGCCTGGCCGTTCAGGCGAAGACCGGCGAGCGTAGCCGTCTCATGCTCGACATCGCCGATTACAGAGAATCACATCGCCAGGAGGTCGCAGCGATTGCTCGCGAAGCGGTGGCCTCCGTTTTGGCCAACGGGGAGCCTGTTTCCCTGGAGCCGATGAATCCGTTTGAACGAAAAGTGGTTCACGACGTCGCTGCTGCCGCCGGTCTAGCCTCCGATTCCGAGGGACTCGGCAATGCGCGCCATGTGATCGTCAGCGAGGCCGTTGCGGACGAAGAAGCCTCGGAAGAAGAGGAAGTTTCCGATTCAGTCCCCTCTGGCGCTGCTGATGTCGCCGCTGCCGCCGTGTCTGAGGATGCTTCCGATGACGTGCCTGACGATTCCTCCGATGATGTGTCTGACGATGGTTCTAATGACGTTGCCTCTGGCTCTGCTGAGACTCGTACTGCCGATGAAGCTTCTTCTGATACTGAAGTTGCCTCAAGCTCGGATGCCGTTGTTTCAGAATCGGATGGCGTTGCTTCTGCCGCCGCAGATGTTGTTTCTGGTTCTGCCGACGCCGCGAAAGACTCTTCAGATCTGACCGATACCGATAATGTCGGCAAGGGCTCAACATCCTCGACTGCGAAGTAGATTTGCGCGTGGACGACAACTGTGTGTTCGTGGAGGCCCCTCCCGAAGGAGGGGCCTCCCATTTTGGGACGGATCCGTGGCAAAAGCTGGTGGACTATGCGGGAATGCTTGAAAGGGAAGGCGAGCTGCGCGGATTGCTTGGGCCTCGCGAACTCGGGCGCCTATGGACTAGACACGTCCTCAATTCCACGGCAATCCTTGACTTCATCCCGTTTGAAGCGAAGGTCGTCGACGTCGGTTCTGGTGCCGGCTTTCCGGGTATCGTCGCCGCGATAGTCCGCAAAGACCTTCGCCTTGTCCTCGTCGATTCGATGGAGCGGCGAACACGCTGGTTGAACGACGTCGTCAAGGCTCTTTCCCTTTCGAATGCCAAAGTCGTCCATGCACGATCCGAGGATCTTATTGGCAAGGTGGACGCGGATGTTGTCACGGCGAGGGCCGTGGCGGCACTGAAGAAGCTGCTCCCATGGACAATGCCGTTGCTCAAAGGCGGCGGTTCATTGCTGGCGCTCAAAGGAGCCCACGTCGATGACGAGATTGATGGCGCAATTCACCTTCTACGAAAGTATCGCGCCAAATGGGCCGATGTTCATGTGGTGACTCCCTTTGGAACGACGGAGGAGACTCGAGTACTGGAAATCAGAAAGAAGCACACAAACAAACGGAAGTGAACGATTGCTTTTTCATTGTGTTTTCTAGCGATAGATTGCATAAGAAGGTTGATTATTCGTATCTATTATTCTATAGGTGTTGTAGAAATAGATAATGCTTTATAATTTAAATGCTTTAACTATCTTCTATTAGAAGAGTCAACTACACGAAAAGTAGTTTGATATTTTATAGTTTTCAGTGGAAATATAAGCTTATGTTTACTATTATTGTGTATATTTTATTATGATTTTAACATGTAGGATTCTGTCCACGTTATACTGTTTTATGCAATTTCAACTGTTTCGTCTGACTTATACTGTTCTGTCCGGTTTATACTATTTTGTCTGACTTATACTGTTTTGCCCGGCTTATACTGTTATGTTTAACTGTATTGTTTTGCCCAGCTTATAGTGTTTGGTATAGCTTATACTGTTCTGTTTAACTTATGCATTTTTCTATCTTTAGTCTTCTAATCAACCTATGTTTTTCTAGTTTGTAGTTTTCTGTCCGATGAGCGAACTAGTTTAGATTGCGGAACATTGAACCAACTGTCAAAGATCTATTGTTGGTGCAACGACATTTCCGAACCTCAGATCTGGGCGAGCACAGAAATTTAATCGCCTTTAGGAGTAAGTGAAGCTGTAGATCAGCAGCGCGTCAGAATGACTTTTCGTACTGCTGCCTTGCTTGGCCGTTTTGAAGTTCTACGACTAAATGAGCAGCGCTTCCCAAGCGTCTCGAACACGCTTTCGTGTTAATCTTTCGAAAAACATGGCCGTCTGCAGAATGAAACTTGCTATACGCACGTTGAGATCGGTCGTGATGTCTTGACGACAGACGACGGACAGTCGTCTGGAACATGTTTCGTTGCCTGTCAGAGTTGATCCTCGTTCGCCACAGTTTCCGTTCATTCCGGAGCACATTCCGTGCATGAGGCGACTCTCTTCGGTGCACTAGCTACTATCTCATCGCCAGAATGTTGTCATTACAGTGGATTTCAGGAGCATGCTGTTCGCAGTAATAGTCTGAACCTGTCAACTATGGTCCGTAGGGACGACGATACATGTACTCAAAACGTTAGTACTTGGCAGTGTCTATGCTTGAAACTATTTGTGGCTACGCTGAAGAACCGCATATCTAAACTCGCGCGTTTCTCAGCCACACTTACATTTATTGCAGCCTCACGTAGAAAAAGCACTTTTCTCATTTCTGTGCTCTGGTATACCGATTGCCGTTTCGATGTATCAATCCGACGACCATGGTTGTTTCAATTGCTGCTGAGCGGTTGTCAATGTAGTGATTGAGGGTAAGGTTACGATTGTTTGCCGACCAGTACTTGATCTTGTTTTGACTATGGAAGAAAATGCTTACTACAACAAGCTGCAAAGTTAATCCATGTGTCGGAGCTAGTAAGCTGTCTGAAAATAGAACTCGGTTTTTACTTTCTATGGATACTTCGTGACGGGCGTTTCTGTGGAGGTCTGTAACTCATACAGAAAATCTATTCCGATCTTATCCTTTATGTTAAGAGGTTGTGAATACTGAACGTCTAGAGACTGTAAATTTTGCAGTTGAAGTTTTATAGAAGCCGTTTGACGTGCACCGCTAAAGAAAGTGACGCACTAGCTGGTATTGCGGCAATCCATACTGTGGGATCGTAGATTTGAACAGTGAATGTTGCAGGAGAGAAAGCTGAATTTGAACGGTATCAATTTGGACTGCAGTTGCGGCGACGATTTCAGCTACGATTGCTTACCGCTGTTTGAGCCGCGGTTGCCTGCCGCGGTTGCTATTTTTCGCCGTGTTCATGGACTAGTGTTAGGCACCAAATAACCCTGTAGTTGCCGTCATAGTGTTTAAATTGATGCGTCGGATCGAGCGACGTTGGACTGATGGATCCTTTTGGCAGTGGTGCTCTCGCGCGGGTCCACTCGATTCCGAAAGCTGTGCTTGCTACTTAGAGTAGCGGTCGTTTGCTTATCACGTAAGCTCGGGTTACTTATAGTTCATAGACAAGTGAGATGGTTCAAGGAGCGAATTCGCGTTAAGGGATAAGTGAGGTCCAGTGATTCTAAGTCCATTCAGGATGAGCTGCCGGTGCCACGTAGCTTGTTGTGATACTGCGGTAAGTCCGTCACGCAAGTTGAATTCCACAAGGTATTTTGCGCACCGCGTTGGTCGAGGACATTAGATTGAGGCGGATGTGTCTCAATTTTGGTGCGTACTGTTTTTTCTGCTTGAAAGCATTTGACAAACTTGTTCAGACCTCAGTTGTCTACTGGTTGTTACTAGTAAAGGGGTCGACGGCCTTTTGCGGTCGAATGGCCTACGAGACCTGAATGACCCACACTCGTTGTGTACGGGGCGTCGCTGGTTTCTCTATTCTAGTTAGGTTCTGTATGTTTGTAGGTTTGATAGTGACATTTTGTCTATAGGGCCGGCTGAGGCTGAGTGCTGGGTCGTATTTGACTACGATACTCAACCGAATAGAGTATTTCGATAGTTGTCTTTGACAACTAGACGAAGCAAAACTACATCGTGTTAGCTACGTCAGCCGGTTTGGCCTAGCTTTGTGGCAGAGCTGGCAGAATTCACCCAGCTTCGACGGTCGTTTGACTATTCCGCGGTAGTGACTAGTCTCGCCTGTTCTTCCCAAAACTATTCATAGCTATGTGTATGAATTGACTGGTAGGCCGAGTTTCGATCAGTGAACGGTGTTATACGAAAGGCTAATGTTTATCCTGTTCGTTTCACGTGAAACAGTCCAAGGCATTCATAACGTCCTGTCGCTTTCGGGATGCAAATCGTAGATAGCGTATCTGAGTGTGTTCATCGGTCTAACACTAAGTGTTTCTAGGCACCGATTGAACGACGTACTGACGCAATGGTGCGAGACATACGACGGATCTGCCGGTAGGACCTGCTATTTCATTTAAGTAATGTTAGTAACGAGCTGAACGAACACTTCGAATCATACGAGTAAGTTAGTCAGCGTTTGTATTTTCAAAGTGTGTTTGCGATAGTCTTCGGGAACATGTCTACTTGTAATAATGCCGACTTCCCTTAGGTGAGTCTAGCTTTGTCTATGCAGTGAATCGAATGTTAACTAATGATCATGGCCTCTGCTTTGCACGCAGGTTATATGCGGTTAACACGCTGAATGAATAGGACAGTTAGAGCTGAAATACTGTTTGTGCTTTGCAACTGAGCAATCAACTAGAAATTTATACATGTTGTCAGTGCTAAGTTCGTTATAAGGTTCATGAAATGTTAGTAACATTCACGCTTAAGGGAAGTCGCGATCTTAATGCTATCTGGTTGTAAACTGCACTGATCAACGACAACTTTCGGTCAACCCAATTAGTTGACTGTTCCTGTTCGACATCTGTCGCGATCCCTAACTGTGATATCAACGTTTCACGTGAAACAATGAACCGAAACCGGCTTAGTGCCATTAACGGTAGTTGTACAAACGCTAGATAATCATAACAACTATGCATATGCAAAACACTTCCCATTGTTTGCTAAGTACTTCGTGACAAGTACGGTAACCGACGATCGTCCATTAAGGTGGAACCGGGTCTTCGGTCGTATGAGGTTGAAACGGGGTTAAAGTTAGTACATTTGACAATAAACAGATAGCTTCAGTTCGGATACGGAGTTCGACAAAAGAACAAGTGGAGATGTTAAAAGCACGCAGGTACTAGGTTAGTATTCTTGTTCGGCACGGTCCGTTTAGGATGTGTATGTTTCACGTGAAACGTCCCCTTGGCAACGTATCCAGTTGGATAAAAGCAAGGTAAAGGCACTAGTGTAACTGAATTACTTAGCTGCCTTGTTTAGCTACAAGCTGAGATCTACAAGGAATGCTTTCCTAGAGGTAGGAGTTTGTAGAGCTCAGCCATCAAAAAGGCTGACAATACTGGAGCTAATAATAACCCTCTGTGTTGCGCATCGATGTGATAGCGATCTGTCTGGTATCGACTTGAGTAAGTTGACCAGACCACTGGATATTGCCCGTCTGGAACCAGTATTGGAAACTCGGCACCATAGGTTTGCGACGAAGGCCCTGTGCTTCTAGCAATTGAAGGAGTCAGGTACGTACTTGGTTTGTACTCAAAACAACGCAATAGAGACGCCAGTCAAATGTTTGGTGTGCATACCAAGCCAGTAGAGATGGCTGTTTCAGGTTTCACGCAGAATGTGTTGATGAGCCAAATAGTCTGTTGCGATCGTTGTTCACGATGGTTGCGTATGTTCGTTGAGCCGCACGCGTCAGATATCAATGAAAAAGCCGATTGATATACAAACTGTTTGAAGTAGCGTCGTTTACAACCATCTAAGACATCGAAGACTTTGCCAGTTAATAGAGATGCAGTAGATCGAAGCAGATCCCAACTTCCTGGGCCCACATACTAGCGAAATGGACCTAAGGCATTTTTGCTGCGGTATGCGGACAGCATTCTGCCTGTTTGGTACTTTCCGTGCTCTACAGGATTATCGTTGTTTCACGTGAAACCGTAATCTAGATTGAGATCTACTTGATTTGATTGGGTCAGCCTAACCCCATCACATGGGTCACGTAGTCCATTCAGAATATCGTCTTGCAGCTGCTCGTATTGTACGGAAACATGACTAACTACAGATAGACGCTCCAAAGGCTTCTGTGTCTGTATGCCCGTATGTCTTTACCGACGGTGGATTGAGGAAGCAACCAGGGACGCTTGGAACTGATCCAATCACCTATCTTTTAACTTCGTAGCTTTGCCAAGTTGAAGACTGTATACGTACCGATGTGCTATGAGCGGTAAGATCCACTAGAGCTTTCGGCAGCACAACAACATACTTCAAGTACTTCATAGTAGTTGGAGCCAGTTGATGCAGCCCATTTTTCTACTACGGAGATTCCGAAATGTGATAGGGCGACAAAACACAGATTTTACGAGTCAACCATCCTAATCAAACGCCCGTTAGTTTGGTTAAATGTATTGTAATCGATTTGGTTTACTATGACTGAAGGATTTACGAATCTTGTAGTAGGAGCCGTACGGATGTACCGTACTAAAAAAGTATCTGACCGCTTCAACTGCCATTCAAAAGTGGATACGTTCAATTTGGTAAAACCCATACAAACTGCAATCGGATATGGCGCGTTGAACGGTAGGTCCAATGATCGATGTTTCACGTGAAACAGACATTTGTCTAAAGACTTTGTAAGGCGCTTTCGATGACTTTACAGTGCAGACCGTCGAATACGCAGTGGGCTAAGCTAGCTGTACTCTACGAGAAGTGACTGTAGAAGACACAAAGCTTTTGTACTCTATCGACTAAACTGATTCATGATAGCGCTACCAGTATAATCATCTGACTATGTTGCTTGATTCTAAATGATTGGACTATAAAAAGGATTCGCAGTACTGCGTCGTTGCCATCCTCCATGGTGCCGAAAATAGACCGGCTAAGGCTCTATCCACATAGATCTACGTGTACCTTGGGCATTAGCAGCGCCTAGTTTTAGCTTAGAATGGCTAACCTAATAGCCATATGACTATGGCAAGCGTTGCAAACGCAGTCTTCACGCAAGAACCAGTATGATGTTCGTGGAAACATCGATGGTGACAGGCTTGTTGATTTACAAGTTACCGATGATGAGCGTTCCAATTACTATTATGCGGTGGGTGCTTGAGCTGCATTCGAAGCAAGTGTGAACGTGAGCGTTGGATCTTGTATCGAGATAAATCAGCGGCTTCCTATTCGAGGCTGAAGCAAGGGTGTTCCATAATCCCTAAGGGACGAAATGGATCAGCGACGGTAGCTGCACGAGTTGATGACTTGACGTTTCACGTGAAACGTTGAACTAGTAGCCCAAGAAGTTGCCTAAGCATTTCCACTGAATGTCTGACATGTAGGTTACCGAAAGCACCTCCGACTAGAACTAGTTATCTTAGCCTTCCCGCTAGTTAGCGTAGTTCAATCTCCTGTACAACGATCTGGTCTGTAGCAAGTAAACTAGTTGATCGTTGCGAAACTGTTTGGTGCTCTAGACGCATACAGAAGTTTTATCAGCGAGCATATAGATAGGCGGCTGAGGCGTTCAATCTTGTATAAGCTGCAAGGTAGGTATTCTAAACAGAGCGTTGCTCCAATCTCCACTGAGGTTTTGAAGTGACTAGATGCCTGATTGTGTTTCACGTGAAACATAGGCTTATACCAGGTCCGTGAGTAGTGCTTGCTTATTCGCGGTCGTCAAGGCTAAAGGTGTCATATGCGCGTTCCTGTACCTTTGGACGATATCAGGTCGGCCGTGCTGCGAAGGGCTAATCCGCTGCGGGGTTAGACAGAATGATATTAAGTCCATTCATCTGGCGAGACTGTTTCTGAAGGCTGCTGAAGATAAACGCAAAACGTTTTCACCGATTCGAGGCTTTACAAACATCGCATCAAACTGGAATGCAAGTATTGAATACTTGTTGTGTGAATAGAACTGGTGCTACGCATTGTCAGTTGCGCAGTTCCAGTCTAACAGCAGCGCCGTTATGCACGTCGAAACGGAGCAACATGCCGCAACGACAGCTTTTGCCTGTCCTAAATCCGTAAGTTGCTATCGGAACAATGCTATTAGCCTGACGTGTTCAGGGAATCCAGAGTCGAGATCGCTTATACGAAGCTGAAGCTAGTAGATGCGTGAAAGTATCTAGCAAGCTCAATAGTATGCCGACTTAAAGGGTTGACCTAACCAAAACTTGATCTCGCTACGCAACACAGAATCACCTCCCTTTATTTCGCCGCTAGCTAGATCAGAGTTGGCATTACAGAAACTTTGGTTTATATGCCTTCTCAGGGAATCACATAGACTGGCTGTAGATACTTGGCGAATTAAAGCTCAAATCTGTTCTGCATACTAAATGCAAAGGTGTAGGTAACCATGCAACGATCGACGTTGTCGGCACATAGTTGGAGATTTAGACGAGACGAAACTACCCACAGAACGATTGTTGAACTTGCTGGCCCTATTCCGTATCCATGGATGAAACACGCCCTTTTCCTCATGTGAGTGGCACTTCGTTGGGCAGTTCTGACGGATCGGGCACTAGTTTATAGAAACGTGTCCCTATATTTGTCTACCCTATAAGCAGCCATTACGACTTCAAGCATCTGTTAAAGTTTGCTGTTCTGGAGTTTCACGTGAAACACTGCTGACTTAAAAACGCTCTGCAACGTGAGGGCTCGACAATGTTGTTAATGCGTAGAAAGATCTGTGTTGTTTTAAGATTAACGACAAATACGCAATCTAAGGGTAAGGCTGTGATTGGTTAGAAGTATCTGACTGAATAGAAGTAATTACGGAAATGCTGCCATCTTGAACAAATTGCAGAAAGTCACATCGAAAACTTGCTTCGGAACGTCGGAAACGATTTCTAGTCATCGCGAGCTACTGCATTGTCTTTAGCTTTTCTTAGTGTTATAACTCAACGTAGTTATCTTTCCATGGCCAAGCATGCTTCAACTATTTCACAAGTTCAGGTGTGTTCTTGACACACCTTAGGCGGTGGCGGTGATGATGCACTTGAAGGAGGGGGCGCCATCAGCATATCTGATTAGTTTGGTTCGCCTGATGTACTCGATTTGCTTTCTGGCTCTAATGCTTCATCTGTGAAAACAGAACCGCAACTGGAATAGTCTTGAAAGGTAAAAGTGCTGGCATGAACGGCATCGGCGTATCCTCCTATCTATTTCTATGAGTGTTTTTACTCCTGATTAGTATCAGAGAGCGTTGCGCTGTTGTTAGGTGACGTCGTCTACTCGCGAAGTGCTCTAGTCCGTTAGCAAAGTTAGTTGCGGACAATTATGTGTGTTTTACTCAGGAAGGAATAACCTAATGGAACTGGGAAGGAAGGCAATGCACACTCGTCATGACGTTAAAACACAAGAGCTTCAGTTCCACGAAATGGCGAAGCATGTCTTGCGGCCTGAATCTAGAGGCAAAGTGAGAAGCAACAACGCCGTCGGTAACGACGTCTTCGGTAGCCAGACGGCAAACGGCTGAGTCGTAGTCTGGGCAGACTTTAGACTGTGAATGATAGAGTCTCAAACTGCGCACAACGATGTCGACGACTGTTTAGTTTGACGCATGTGAAAATGACTGTCAATGAAGCAAAGATTGAAAATCACGCCAGGTTCCTTTGAATGTTCTCGAGTGTAAAGCAATCCAACATATAGAAGCGCAAATCGAGAATGCCAAGCAAATGTGAGATTGCTTTGCAATGAACGTTTGGAAAATGGCGCAGTCAACCTGTGGAAAAGTCGGCCGCGAAATGCGGTGTGGATCGGACAATTTCAATCTCCGTTTTGCGTAGAATGTGATGAGACGAGAGGAGCGGATACGTGAGTGATCCCATAAGGAAGGCACGAAGGGCGACCGTGCGGGTTACCGAAGAGGAAAGCCCGTGGGATCGCCTGCGAGGCGAAGGATCTCCTCTTGCCAATAGTCTGGCTGAGGACATGAAAAGGCTTGATGCGATCGGGGGGTCGAAGTTCAAGTCTCCGGCGTCGACGAGGATCATCGCGATCGCCAATCAAAAAGGTGGCGTTGGTAAGACCACCACGGCTGTTAATATTGCAGCTGCCTTAGCGCAAGGAGGTCTTAACGTTCTTGTGGTCGATGACGATCCCCAAGGCAACGCGTCCACAGCTTTGGGTGCAAGTAGAGATGAAGACGTCGCGACTCTGTATGATGTGCTAGTTGGAAACGTGACTATGCGCGATGCTATGCAACCGACGGAGAAACTAGAGAATCTCTTTGTGGTTCCTTCGTCGATCAATCTGTCGCTGGTCGACGTCGAACTCGCTGACCAAGATGACCGTATGACCAGGCTTCGGGATACTTTGCGTGAGGGGCTTGCAGCGACCGCTGCTGAGGGAACGCCATTTGACTATGTGTTCATCGACTGTCCGCCCAGTATGTCTCTTTTGCCTATCAATGCGTTGATAGCTGCCAAAGAGGTGCTGATTCCCGTTCAGACGGAATATTACGCTCTAGAGGGTCTTACGCAGCTTCTGCATACAATTGAAGGTGCAAGCGCTTCTCATAATCCCGAGCTTCGAGTCAGTACCATTCTTCTGACTATGTCGTCGAAGAACACCAATCTTTCTGCAGAAGTCGCGGAGAATGTGAGAGACTACTTTCCCGAACAGACTCTTGAAACAGAGATTCCGCGGTCAGTTCGCATTGCTGAATCTCCTTCGTACGGCGAGACCGTCATCACATTTGCCCCCCGCTCCAGTGGAGCTATCGCATATCTGGCGGCGGCGCACGAACTAGCTAATCGAGCCGAGTAAGGAGCAGGACAGGAATGGCCGAACGCAGACGCGGTCTTGGAAGAGGAATTGGCGCCCTCATTCCTTCCGCGCAAAGGGAGTCTAAAGATCGTCCCATTGACGTATTCTTTGGCAGCGGCGTGACGTCGCCGAGTCATGAGAGTGGCAAAAGCCCATCGTCGAAGCAGAAGAAAGCAAAGAACTCTGCTACCCCTAAGGCTGCTGACGACTCTAAGACCGAAGCGGCCGTTGGGACTGCTGCCAAGGTAGAGAAAGCTTCGAAGAAGTCGCCTGGAAACAAACACCGTCCTTCTGGTGGCGGCGATGCATCGAATATGAGCAGCTCATTTCCTCTGAAGGAGAAAAGCGAAGCAACCGGCAAGGGGAAAGACGGTGCCGGGAGGAAAGACGCCGCCGGGAGGAAAGACGCCGCCGGGAGGAAAGACGCCGACAAGGAGAAAGGCACTGGCGGGAGGAAAGATGCCGACAAGGGCCGATCGGCCAGGCGGAAAACAGTTGTCGGCGGTTCGGCAGCCGTCGAGAACTCAGCCGTCGACAGTCATGCAGATGTCGGTGCAAAAGCCGTGAATGCCAATGCGAAAGCCTCCGGTGATTTCGAAGATGACTCTGCTGAAAGCAAGATGGACGGGAAGGCGACGTCGCAGGACGTCGATCGTCCCGCCACACAGAGATCAAAACGGACGAACGTAGCCGCTGACGCTGCGCCTGGGTCGACCGCTGAATCCGCGGAAGCGACTGCGAAGCCTGTGGATACTGTCGTAGAGCGCGCAGAGATGAAACCTTCAAAACTTGAGTCTGCGGAGGCTGTCGTCGAATCTGCGGGGTCCAAGTCCGTTGTCAAGGGCTTGGCAGAAGACGGAGAGGTTTCGTCTGGAAACGGAGAGGCTTCGACGCGAGATGGAGGGGCTTCGTCGGGAGACGAAACGCGAGAAGGGCTCAATCATAGTCAGGCTGCGCCATTCGATGACGAGATACAGACGTCCCCTGCCGATTCGAGAGGGAGCGAAGGAATGCATCCGAACTCTTCCGTTCAGCATAAGACGAGCGTCCGAGCTTTCGACCAAGCGGGCGCCGTCGAGTTTTCCGAGGAAGTCCCCTCCGTGGACGTGAGGCAAAACAAGACAAAAGATTCGAAGAGCTCCGCGTCTCGTGACAGTTCGACGTCCGGAACCACAGAAAATCAGGGCGGGCAAGAGACAGCTGATCCTGCAGCTCGACCCGCTGTTGTGGGCGCAGAGGCTTCGAGCCGGGGTGGCGCCTCCGGTGAAGACGGACATTCAACGCGAGCTGAAGCCTCGACGATTCGCGGCGACGTCGGCGGTGCGGTTGACGAGGATAGGAGCGACAAGCCCGAACTCGACGAAGGCGACAAGTCCATTCAGGCGAGTGGTGAGCCTGTTGAAGGCGGCGTCGGTCGGGCGGAAGTCGGCGACGACTCAGGGGTTAATGAGTCGGAGTCCGTTGACGTTGCAGAGAGCGGCAGCAGCGGTGTCGCAGAGAATGTCCGCCTTGTCGAAAGTGATGGCGAAGCCGAGAGCGGCGGCAGCATGCAAGACGGCCATCTGGAGAACAACGACGAGACCGAGGTCAGTGACGCCGTTGCGAGGGGAAACAACAGCGACGACGTTCTGGCAAAGGATGCGGACCACGCCCAAAATGAGCAAGATGAGGCGGACGAAGGCCTCGTTGAGGTTCCCGGCGCCACCTACGCGGAGCTCCCCCTCGACCAGATAATCCCGAATACGAGACAACCGCGAAATGTATTCGACGAAGAAGAGCTTGAGGAACTGGCAGCTTCGATTCGCGAAGTCGGAGTTCTTCAGCCCGTTATTGTTCGGCCGTTGGCGGCGCCGATTCCCGGGCAACCAAAGGCTCGCTACGAACTCATCATGGGCGAGCGTCGTTGGCGTGCCTCGGAGCTGGCCGGCATTGAGACCGTTCCCGCCATTATTCGGCATACGCAAGATGAGGATCTGCTTCGAGACGCCCTCTTGGAGAACTTGCATCGAGCGGAACTCAATCCGTTGGAAGAGGCGGCCGCCTACCAACAGCTCCTAGAAGACTTTCAGTGCACTCAAGAGGAATTGTCGCGTCGGATCGTGAGGTCGCGTCCACAGATCTCCAACACGCTGCGATTGCTCAAGCTGCCCCCTCTGGTCCAGCGGCGAGTGGCTGCCGGGGTTTTGTCTTCCGGACATGCGCGTGCACTGCTTGGTTTGTCCGACCCTGGCGCAATGGAGAGACTTGCTCAAAAGATCGTCTCCGAGGGCCTTTCTGTGCGACAGGTTGAGGAGATCGTCGCCCTTGGCGACGAACCAACTGCCTCGCCAACTGGCGGACGTAGGCGAGCTAGAAGATACGGCCCTGAACTCGGCGAACTGTCGAGCAGGCTGGCCGACCGCTTCGATACTCGCGTCAAAGTCGAAATGGGGGCAAAGAAGGGGTCTATTAAGATCGACTTTGCTTCAATCGACGATCTCAATCGCATCCTGGGCGTACTCAGCCCCGGTGAGACAGGCGTTGATATAGCCGAGTAGAAGTGCAAAGTGAGCTCTGGCGTTGAGGGTGCGGTTAATATGAATACTGTATCACGACGCGTAGCCGACAAGGTCGTTTTGTCAGTTTGTTTTCACGTGGGTTGGGACGGGGACCCCCGTCCCAACCGCAAGTTGCACGGGAAGGTCGTTGTGGGTCTGAAAGCCCCATATGACATGGAAAGGCCAAACCAATCTAAACGATTCTTGTTGCCCAAAGGACCAAACCGGACTTGAAGCTCCAAACTCACCTGGAAGACAAGACCGAAATTGTCAGTACAAAAGAGTCCGCCAAGGTTGTCGTATTCAAAAGGCTAGCTGCATGATCAGAAGATCGGTTGCTGTGTACAAGAGTTCAGCTGCTGTGATCAGAAGATCGGTTGCTGTGCTTAAAAGTTCAGCTGCCATAATCAGAAGTTCGGTTGCTGTGCTCAGAAGCTCGCCGAGATTCTCGGGCTGAGAAGTTCGTCCATCTGTCAGGCCGATAAAGTCAACAGGCTTTGCCGAACTGACGAAGTCCGACAGGTCGAAATGAAGACAGGATGGACTCAGAGAGTCTGCGCCTTGGAGGAAACCTCTAGGACGAGACGTCCGAGAGCAGACGGTTCCGGTTGTCTAGACGCCGTTTGCACTGGACGGAAAAACCGGATGCGACAGACGGAACGTGCGTGAGGGCGACGGAGATCTAGATTCGGCGGCGAGAATGTGCGTGCGATGGGAATGCGGGTTAGAACCTAGGTGCGACAGAGGGAATGCGTGTGACGCAGGAACGTGCGTGCAACGGACAGAACGCGTGTGACGCAGGAACGTGCATGCGACGGAGGGAATGCGTGTGACGCAGGAACGTGCATGCGACGGAGGGAATGCGTGCGACGGCGGAAATCCGAGCGTACGGCAAGACCTAGTCGCCTGTGCGGCGTGGGACGTGGTTTAAACTATCGCCCATCAGTTAGAGCCGCGTTCAGGATCTCCACGTAGAGATCGTCGACGGTTGTTTCGCTTTCTAAAGCACCGGCTGTTGCAGCTTGAGGGAAGAGCGAAGTCTCCGTCATTCCGGGGGCGACGTTGACGTCAAGGATCCAAGCGCGGCCGGCGTCGTCGAGAATAATGTCCGTGCGTGAAAGATATCTGAGCCCGAGAATGGAATGGGCGCGCTCGGCGGCCTCTTTGACGGCGGCGGTGTCCTCCTCGGAAAGGCGAGAGGGAACGAAGTATTCGGCACGCCCGGCGAAGTAGCGCGCATCGTAATCGTAGGGTCCGTCAGCCGCGATCTCGACCGGAGGAAGAGCGCGGGGCGCGCTTCCAGTTTGGACGACGGACACCGCCACTTCGGTGCCTTCGATGTACTGCTCGACGCGCGCTCGCTCATCGTAGGCAAAACAATCCACCATGGCGCGAGGCAAGCCAGCCGCCGAGGCCACAATGGTCACGCCGAGCGCCGAGCCTCCCTGGGCTGGCTTAACGACCAACGGAAAGTCAAAACGCGCCTTAACGAGGTCGAGGACTTGGCCCACCCCTACCTCGCGGAACAGCTTCTGCGGAATCGTCACCGAATCGGGGACGCTCAGGCCGGCGGCGGAGAGAACCGCGCCCGCCACCGCCTTGTCTGAGGCGATCCTGCATGCGGCAGGGGACGTGCCGACGTAGGGAACGCCGACGAGTTCCAGCAGGCCCTGAAGCGACCCGTCCTCCCCGGTGCTTCCGTGGATGAGCGGCCAAACAACGTCGGGCTGCATAGATTTGAGGGACTGCAGAAGATTGGCGTCGACGTCGAGCACCTTGACGTGCATGCCTGCCTCGGAAAGGACCGCTGCAAGGCGGCGCCCCGAGTGAAGGGACACTTCGCGCTCATGCGTGAGTCCTCCTGCAAGAATCGCCACCGTGAGAGGTCCGGACATTTTTCTCCTTTGGTCGGGGTGACCCGTTTGTTGTTTGGCTTGTTTGTTGTCTGGATCAGGATTGTCGGTTGTGTTGTGGTTGATTGGATTGGATTGAGATCGTTCGGGTTGGGCTGAGATCGATCGGATTGAAATCGATTGGACTGAGATCGGTCGGGTTGGATTGGGGTCGGTCGGGTTGGTCTAAAGGTTGGCCGGGTTGGGATCGTCTGCGACGAGCGGCCGCTGTGCGGCGTCGTCAGAGTCTTTGCGCCGGCCTTACACTCGCGGCCATGCGAACTCTCCAGGCGAAGGTTTGGCGCCGTCGCCGCCGCGCAGGCCGAACATGTCGACGAGCTCAGCCTCCGCGCGAACCACCCTGGCCAGGCGTTGCACGCCCTCGCGAATTCGCTCCGGCGTCGGATAACAGAAAGACAAGCGCATATGGTCCCGTCCTTGGCCGTCGGCATAGAAGGCGGTTCCCGAAACGTAAGCCACCAGATTGGTGACGGCGCGCGGCAACATGGCCTGTGCGTCGAGACCCTCCGGCAGCCTGACCCAGGTGTAAAAGCCGCCTTCGGGGCTATTCCAAGAACACATGGGCATGTACTCTTCGAGCGCCGCCTGCATGGCGCACCCCCGTTCACGGTACATCTCGCGATATTCCTTGACCTGTTGATACCAGTCGTAGGTGCGCAGGTACTCGTTGATCGAAAGCTGCGCGAAGGTAGACGGGCACAGAAGCGCATTCTCGTTGGCGAGGGTGAGCCGTGCGGCGACGGCCGTGGGCGCCAGCGCCCAACCAACGCGGTAGCCGGGCGCGAACGTCTTCGAAAAGGAGCCAAGGTAGACGACGCCGTCGGGGTTGATCGACTGAATGGCCGGGATCGGGTCTCCGTCAAAACCCAGCAAGCCGTAGGGATTGTCTTCAACCACGAGAATACGGCGGCGTTGACAGATTTCAGCGATGCGCGGGCGGCGCTCGGCCGAAAGGCACACCCCGCCCGGGTTGTGGAAATTGGGAATCGTGTAGAGAAACTTTATCGGTTTGCCCTCGGCCTCGAGCTCGTCGATGACGCGCTCGAGCTCTTCGGGAACGAGGCCCTCGGAGTCCATCGGAACGTGCACGACGTTCGCCTGATAGGCCCGAAAAGTTCCAAGGGCCCCGACATACGAGGGGGCTTCCGCAAGGACGACGTCGCCCGGGTTGACAAAAATTTGAGAGATGAGGTCGAGAGCCTGTTGGGAGCCGGTTGTGACGACGACGTCGTCCGCATGGCCGCGAATGCCGTCGGGGCGCATGACCTCGACGATCATCTCGCGCAATTCATCGGATCCTTGGCCTGAACCGTATTGGAGGATCGACGCGCCGCGATCGCGCAGAAGGCGGCTGCTCATCTCCGCGAGGAACTCGAGGGGCAGGCCTTCGATGTTGGGCATGCCTCCCGCGAGCGAGACGACCTCGGGGCGGTTTGCCACCGCGAAGAGCGAACGAACCTCGGACTGCCTCATTCCGAGCGCGCGGTCGGCATAGGTGTTGTACCAGGGGTCCAGGCGTGTGCCGGTGGCAACGGCGGCGCGATTGGCGCTCACCCGGTCGGCGTTCCTCTGCTTGTCGCTCATGGCGTCTCCTTGGTCGACTGTGCGCACCCCGGTTTCCGGATGCGTTCCCGCCGGGAGTGCGACCCTTCTAAGTTTGCCACGGATCGGCTAAACTCACGCAGCCGGAGGAAGAAGGTCGTCGCCGAGCGCCTCGAGAATCCGGTCGCGAATGTGAAGCTTTGGCAACTGACCGGCGAAGCGCACCAGTTCCTCGCCCTCTGTGGACCGGTTCCCTTCGCGTATGAGGACGATCATGGGGACGAAGTCAATCGTTTCGGCGAAGGCGGGGGAAATGAGCGGATCGAGCTCGAAAGCGGGATCGGGGGGTCGGCCGGATGCGGCGTCGTCGGCCCTCGAGTCAAGGACCGCGTCGACTTCGTCGACGTCGAGGACGACGCCGCGCACGCCTGCGATGCGCGAAAAGGCCGAAGCGAGAAGCGAGTTGGACCCGGCAGGCGGCGAGGCTTCACTGGCGGGCAGGTTTTCGCCGACGGGCAAAGCTACCCGGCGGCGGGCCTCGACGACCCTGCGTTGGAGGTCGCGGACCACCTCGTTGAAGATGACGCGCATGGGAACGGCGGGCTCGCACCAGCGTGCCGTCGCGAAAACGAGCGCATAACGCGGTCGGCCTTCTGGCCCGGTTCCAACTTCCTCGGTTCTGGCTTCTTCGGCTTTATCGGCCAAGCTTCCTCCCTCTGTCCATGCGCCGACGCGACAGAGCCGCGGCGGCCGCGAAAAGGCCGCCGGGTTCGGCCGAGCCCGGCTTTGCGCTAGCCAGTCCGAGGGCGGCGTCGACCATTTCGGTTGCGCGGGACAGCTCGCCCCGCCGCAGAGCCCGCGCAACCGAGGCTTTGATCGACCGCAGTTCTTCAAGCCGTTCGCTTATGAGCGCGGGCGAAGGGACGAGCCATCTGCGGGCTTCGCCGGGCTCCAGTTTGAGAATGCCGCCTCCGTAGCTGCGGCCGGAGAGCTCGGCGCTGAGCCTGCTCGCAGAATTGAGGCAGGCCAGGGGAAGCAGCTCCGTTCCCAAGCGGCGGAGTTCTTCCGCCAGGCAGACTCCGTGGACGGAATTGAGATGGCGCACGCGGGCGCTGTTGGCAGCGAGGCGCGGCATTTCGGCATTCATCGCCGTCAAGAAAAGGTCTGGGACGGCCGTGAGCGGGACGATGTACCACGGGTCCCGCGCTCTGCATTTGTACGCGAGGTCGACGCCGGTTTCGCTGCCCGCGCGAATGTAGTGCCGTGCGGCGGCGGACAAAGGGGTTCGCGGCCTGAAAAGCAGCGTTCCTCGGCCTTCTTCTCCCAGAGCCGCCAACGCCCTTGACGTGAGGGACAGCCCGCGCAAATGAGAGCTTCCCGCCGGGCTGATTCTGAGCAGGTCGCGGCGGTCCAAGCCAAGCTCGCGGGCGCGAGAGGGAGAAAGCGTGAAATAGCCGTTGTTGCCGGTGACTGCTCCAAGTTTGACCGCGCCCCACTCGGAGAGCGGCGTCAATGCCGAAGAATCGCGCAGTTCGTCGAGGGCGGCAAGCGCGGCCGCGGGCGCGAGCAACTCGGTCCATTTGGCTTCCGGGGCGGCGGGCGCCCACGTCCTTTCGCCGCGGGCCGCGCGCGGACGCGCAGATGCGGCGGCCAGATCGCGCTCGTCGCGGACCTGGCGGACTGCGGCGTGCGACGTCGAGCCTCCGTATCCTTCGGCCAGCAGGAGGACGACGTCGGCTTGGGCCTCGTCGAACACCCGGCGTTCGAAAAGGACCAGTTCGATGCTTGAAAAGCTGTCAAAAAGAAAACGGCGAACGGGTGCTGCATAGTTGACGCTGAGCAGTTCGGCCGGAAGGACGAAGCCGAGCCTGCCCCCTCGCACAAGAAATTGGCAGGCGTGGACAACGAAGGGCGCCCAGCTCGAGGCGAGCGCCGTCAAAGACACCCCCGCTCGCAAGGCCGCCTCTCTGCCGACGGTTCGCGAGGCGCCCGCAAACCCCTGATACCTGACGTAGGGAGGATTGCCCACGACGGCGTCGTAGCGGGCTTCGGCCGGAATTGCGAAGAAATCGGAGACCAGGACACGTGCGCGCGCACCGAGCGCGCCGACGCGTTCGCGGGCCGCCGCCGCGCTAGGAGGGTCAATGTCCACTCCATCGACCCGGATCTCGCGGGGCTCGGCCTCGCAGGCCGCTGCCTCGCAGACTGCGGACTTTTCGCCGACAGGACTCTCCCCGCAGATTTCCCTCTCTTTGCGTGCGGTTTGCCCTTTGCCAATCGCGGACCTTCGAACGCAGGCCTCGACCGGCCGCGCCGAGGAAAGCTCGAGAAGCTTCATCGCGGCCGGCGCAAGAAAGGCGGCGTCGCCGCACGAGGGGTCGAGGACGCTGTCACCCGCCCTGCGCACCGCCCAATCGACGATGAACCGCGCGATCGGAGCGGGAGTGAAGAAAGCTCCGCGAGCTTTGCGAGCGTCGGAAGCGGAGGTCTCGGACATACTCATACGGTGCTGCGCCCCTCCGACAGAATTCGGAGGGGCGACGCCGGAGGTTGGCGCGGGACGCGGAAGCCTCCGGTCAGCCGTGCAGGTTTTCGAGGTAAGCCTGGGCGTCCAGTGCGGCGCGGGCTCCGGAACCTGCCGCCGTGATGGCTTGGCGGTACGTGTGATCGACGGCGTCGCCGGCCGCGAAGACTCCGGGGACGTTTGTGCGGGTGGAGGGTTCATCGACCAAGATGTACCCCGCGCCGTCCAAGGCGACTTCATCGCGAACGAGCGCGGTGCGCGGGTCATGGCCGATCGCCACAAAAAGTCCCGCGACGGGAAGCACCGAGGTCTCGCCCGTGACGGTGTCGGCGAGCGTGACGGATTCGAGGGTCTCGCCGCCGGAAAGCTCGGAGACTGTCTTGTTCCAGTGAATCTCGATCTTGGGGTCGGCCGCGACGCGGTCGGTCAGCACCTTCGACGCACGGAACTGGTCGCGGCGGTGGATCAGGTGGACCTTCGAGCCGAAACGTGTGAGGAAAAGCGCCTCCGTCAGCGCCGAGTCGCCGCCTCCGACGACGGCGATCTCCTTGTCTTTGAAGAAGAAACCGTCGCATGTTGCGCAGTACGACACGCCCTTGCCTGAATAAAGCCGTTCGCCCTCGAGGCCGAGCTTCTTGTACGCCGAGCCGAGCGCGAGGATCACCGCTTTCGCCTTGTAGGTCGAAGAGTCTGTGACGACAGTCTTGACGTCGCCTTCGAGCCGGAGCTCTGTCGCGTCTTCGTACTCGACCGAAGCGCCGAACTTCTGTGCCTGGGCCTGGAACTTGTCCATGAGGTCGGGACCCATGATCCCATCGGGCCAGCCCGGGAAGTTCTCGACTTCGGTGGTGTTCATGAGCGCTCCGCCCGCCTCGAGGGCGCCGGCCACGACCATCGGCTCGAATCCCGCGCGCGCTGTGTATATGGCGGCCGTCCAGCCGGCAGGGCCGGATCCGACGATGACGACGTCGTGAACTTTCTCAGTCATGTCTGCCTTTCGTAGGTGTCGAGAAGTGAACGCGCGCGAAGGGGCCTGCTATTCCCGACGTCCGGGTCCGGCTTCCGCGCGCCGCTGCAGCGGGGCGCACCGTTCGTCACTCGACGGTGATCTCCGAAATGTCGAGCCTGTACTTCTTGGCGCTCTCCTTCGACAGCTCCGGGAACCAGAGGATGACGGTGTCGGTGGCCACCGATTCCGAAGCTGAAAGGGTCAATCCCGGCTTGAGTCCGCCTTCGGCGACGACGTCGCCGCTGTTGGGCGAAGACTCCGAGGAGTTGCGCCACTCGACTTTCCCGCCGGAAAGCTTGGATTCGATCTTGACAGAGGTCACTTTCGATTTGCCCGAAAGCTTGATGGCCAAGCCTATCCCTTCTTTGTTCTTGTTGTAGGAGGCGTCTCCGTACCACCAGGACTGCCACGAGGTCGAGGGCTTTCGATCCGTCAGATACCTGATTTGAGAGGGATTGTCCTGTTCGTTGACTGTGGACGGTTCCATCTGGGCGCCGTAGGGGTTGAGGAGGGAGACGCTCGAGACTTTCGGCTCGGGAAGCTTGTCCGGATCCTCTTTCTTCGTCGGGTTCTCAGTCGGCTTTTTGGCGCTGCTTGGAGCCTTGGTCGGCTCCAGCGATTTCGTGGCCGTGGGCTTGGTCGTGGAGACGCTCGTCGGAGAGAAGAACTTGAAAACGGCCCAGGCCCCGACGACGAGGATGAGCACAAGGGCAAGCGCCACAACGACCTTCGAGGGATTGTAGAGCGGCCTGTCGATCTCCTCTCCGGCCAGGTTTCCGGGAGAAACCGGCTCCTCCGGCTGGGCGCCGAGAAGCCAGGGGTCTTCCTGGGCTGCCGAAGCCGTTTGGCTTGCCGGAGCCGCGTGGCCTTGCGAAGGCGCCTGGCCCGGAGAGGCCTGGCCCGGCGCAGACGTCTGGCCGCCCGAGGAAACGGGCATGCGAACAGTGGCCGCCCCCGCCGCATTGCCCGAATGAGGCAGGAACGACGGAGGCATTTCGGAGGCCTCCTCTGTTTTCGCCGCCGAGGATTTGCCTTTCCCTTTGCCTGCCTTGGCGCGGTTTGCTTCCGCCGCGGCGTGGCCCGCGGCTTGTTTCTCCGCCGACTGCCCGGCGAGCGTTGCCTCGCCGCTCCCCGCGTTCGCTTTCCGTTTCTCCTCCCCGACGAAGGCGGCCCCGTCGTCAGCGGAAGAGCCGGAGGGCTTTGACGGAGTGCGGGCTGTTTCGGCTGCGGGATCGGCTGCATTGGCCGCCTGCAAAGATTCCGAAGGCCCGGTTGCCTGCAAAGACACCGCCGTCTGAGAGAGCTCGACTTGAGTCTGAGAAAGCTCGGCTTGCCTCGCCGCGTCGGCGGCCGCGCCGCCGCTTGCTTTATTTTTGCCCTGCGCGGACTTCTTCTTGCCGCCTTGAGTCTTCTTCTTGCCTTGTGAAGCCTTCTTGCCCTGTGGCGCTTTCTTGCCTTCTGCGGTCTCCTTGTCCCTCGCCGCCGCGGTTTCAATCGTCTTGTCTTCAGAGACCTCGTCCTCGGGGCCGTCCGCAATGCTCACGTAGTCGCCTTCGGGGGCGTCGCCGAAGTCTTCGGGACGGAAGATGGCGGTGGCCGAGGGATCGACCGCCTCGGGGTGCTCCTCCGCGAAGGCGCCCAGACTCGACCATTTCGGCTTCATGCCGCCGGACTTGACGGAATCGTCGGAAAGGGGGTCGATGTCGCTGCGCGCAGAGCCGGTTTCGTCCGGGGCCCCGTGCCCTCCGGCGGCCGGCTCGCCGCCCCGATTCGCGTCCGCCTCCTTCGGTGCGCGGTCGGAAGAGTCTCCCGCCGCGGCCGGCTCGGCCGACGGCGAGGCCGATTTGCCTGAGGTTTTCGTGGAAGGGAACTCCGAGGGCTCGACGGCGCCCCAGGGAGCGAGCTCGCGAACAAGGTCGGCCGGGGACAGTGCGCCCAATCCTCGGAGCTCTCGCGTGCACGTGCTGCGCAGCGCTCCGGGCAGGGAGCCGTTTTCGGCTGCGGACCGCAGAACGGCGTCGGCCTTGGATTGCCCGTCTCCGGTGAGGAGCCGGGCCAGGAGAACCGCGATCCCCCGAGACTCCATGCGGTCTGCCTGAGAGCTGGACATCGAATCCGCGCGAAGGTTGGCCAACGCCGCCTCGACGCCCAGCCCGTCGATGAAGACCTCGCCCAACACGCCCACCCGGACGTGCTGAGGCGCCAGCTGAAGATGGCGGACTCCTCTGGCCCGCGCCGAGTTCAGCGCGCTCGCGACCTCGCCCGTGAGCGCCTGCGCTTGGTCGGGGGCGAAGGGGGCGCCGTGGAGATAGGCGGACAGCGGCGTCCCGAGCGGGATCTCGGTGGCCACGTAGTGGGCGGCGGGGTCTTCGCCGACGGAGATGATGCGCACGACGTGCGGGTCGTCGATGAGCGAGCTGCGCCTTGCCGCGTCGAGCACCTCGCTCGCATTCGGGTTGCCGGGGTCCAACGCGAGGATGCGCAGCGAGGTCCCGAGGAGCGTGTCGACCACGTTCCATGCTTGAACGCCGGGATACGGCGGCTGCTCGGAAAACGGCTCGGTGAGCCTGTAGCGGCCGGCGATCACTTGACCCGCCTGGGCGAAGCTATTCATGACACTCCCTTCGTGGACACGCGCGAGAACTCCTAACCACGTGTGCGACGCCGTCCATATTACCGGGGAAACTTGATAGGGTCAGGCTCGCCTTGCCAGGGGATTCGAGGGGAATTCCCTTCATGCAGCCTCCTTTGCAGCGGCTGCCCTTGCAGCGGCTTCCCTACGTGCCTTACGGACCTCTTCGGGGCTGAATGAGCGCGAACGGCGTCCCTTGCGAAGCGATTTGACGGTGCCGACGATGAGGAGGGTGAGAAAGAAAGCCAAGAAAACGCCGGTTCCGATGTTTTCCCAGTCAGAACGCACACGCGTCTGTAGCGACTTCGTCACACCCACGGAGGCCCCCGCCTCGTTGAGAATTCTGACGTCGGCGGTTATGTTTCCGGAGCCGAAGGCCCTGACGGGAATGAGGACCTTGGTCGAGGAGCTGGGCGCCAAAGTCGCCTTGACCTTCTTGCCGGCTTTCAAACGCGGGTCGCGCGAGTGCAATTCGACCCAGACGGTGACCGGCACCGGCAGAGAGTTGCCCACGTGAATCGGGATCTCCGATTTCGTGGAGATGATGTTGATCGTCGAGGACCGCTCGGCCGCGATGCTCCTGAGGAAGATCTGTCCGTCGGCTTCGTAGGCCTTGAGGACTTCCGTCCGAGAGTCCCTCGAAGCCCGCCAGGCGACGCCGGTCAGCGAGTAGGCGCGGGCCGTGACCGTCTGGTTGAGCAGCGCTTTGCTTCCGGAGACGTCGACGATGACGTCAAAGTTCTTCCGCGCCGAGTCGATGCGCTCGAGTTCCTTGCGGGTGAGCATCCCGGTCGGCGAGCGATACTCCGGGAGCGAGCTTCGAGCCGCCGTCGACGGGCTTTGGTCGAAGGCGCCGCTCACGGTGGTCGGCGCCACCCACGGCGCCGACATCAAGGCCCGGACCGTTTCGCCCATGTTCTCGGGGCTGAGGGCGCTGTCCGTCGAGGCCTTCGCCGGATCTGCCTGCCCGAGGTAGGGCATGCCCGCGCGGTCCCCCTCTATCAAAGTGACTCGGGACGTGCTCGGCCGCTCCCTGTAGGTGGCCGCCGACAGGCCGAGCACGAGCTGGCGGGCGTCCAAAGCGTCGAGGGTCTCCGATCCCGACGGGGTCGAGTCGGCGTCGGCGTTGTCTGGGAGAGTTCCGGAGAACGCGGCGCTCATGGCGGTGTCCGATGCCAGGGCGGCGGTCGACGTGCCCGGAAGCCGCATCCGCGCCGACGGCGTGGTTCCCTTGCCTCTGACCGGAGTCTGATTGCCGGAGAGCACCGCGGGGCCGCCGCCTGCGCTGGCAAGGCCGGTGGCCGTCAGCGAATCGGTCTGCGGCGGCAAAAGGGCGATGTCCGTGCGCGGGGCGTCGATGTTCAGCCTCGCGGAGATGTCTTCGGAGACCCTCGTCGCGAGGGCCTTTTCGGCATCGAGATAGGCTTTGGCGCACGAGTTGAGCTCGCCGGCGTCGTCGCAGGCGTGCATCCTCGCGGCGACGTCGGAGTCCCCCGGCGCCGTGAGAATGAGCTGGGTGGCGCGCTGGCGGGAAAAGGAGGCGAGCGCCTTGGTCAGATCGGCTCCGGCGACGTCGGCGATGAGCGGGTCGAGGGCGAGCGTCACTCCGGGCGCCGAAAGCTCCTTGACCGCCCGAGGGATTCTTTCCGGGACCGTCGGCGTGCGATGTTCGGCCTGCGACTTCACGGAAGGATTCGAGGCGATTTCGGCGGGGGAAGACGTTAGCGGAATGAGTGCGGCCGTCGGCATCGGCGTCACCGGCGCCGTGGGCGCCATGACGACGATCGAACGGTCTTTGACCCGTTTCTCGCCGATCGTCGCAGAGACTTCGACTCCTCGCGGCCCCCAGTCTTCGTCCGTCGCGCCCCACGGCAGCATGAATCGCCGGACGGTGAAGGTCAGGGTCGTCGTCGATCCGGCGGGGACGACGACGGAGTCCTTGCGCTCGGCGAGCGTCTCCATGCCCGCCGAGCCTCGGGCGGACCCGGATCCATGGAGGAATGCGAGCACCTGCGAACGCGACCCGGGGACGTTCTTCTGAGAGGCGAGCTTAGAGGCAGAGACCGTGATCGGCGTCGAGCCCGGATTTTTCACCTCCGCCGAAACGCTGAGATTCTCGTCGGGCTGGAGAATCGGAGAGCCCACCGAGGTTATCCGAACGGTCGGCTGCGCCTTCCTCTCCGCCGGGACGGTCGAGGCGGGCCTGCCGATTCGCGCCGGAGCTGACTCCGAGCGGGCGTTCGAGGCTGCGGAGCGGCCCGAAGCTGTGCCCGCATTCGAGAGGCGCTCGCCTGAAGCGCCGTGTGCGCTCGACGCCGTGTGCGTGCCTGAGGCCGGAGCGGCAAAGGCGCCGGAGAGGCAGACGAGCGCGGCCAGAAAGGCCGAAATCCACCGTCCCCCGCGCGACCCGCCTTTGGCGTTGTCCGCAGATCCCGCCTTGCCTGCGACTTTCGCGTCGCCGACGCCCGTCGTCCTGGTTGCGTCTTTCACGTCAATCACGTCCCGAAAGGATGGCGCGCGCGGCGGCCACGATTCGGCGCTCGTTCGGGTAGGCGAGGCGCGAGCCGACCTTGTCGATGCGGACCCACTCGACTTTCTCCGCCTCCTGATCGGGGTCGTTTTCCGTTGTCAGGACGCCCGACAGCGCCTCGAGGAGGAAGTGATGGACCACTTTGTGGACGCGGCGGTCAGCGCCCGAGAACCAGTAGTCGATGCTCGCCAGATGGGTGAGAACCCTTCCGAATATGCCGGTCTCCTCCGAAACCTCCCTCACGGCGGCTTCCTCCGGGGTCTCGGTTCCTTCCAGATGGCCCTTGGGAAGGCACCATTCGAGGCGGCCGCCCCTGTTGCGGCGTGCAATGACGGCGACGTAAGCCCATCCGTCTTTGACGGACAGGACCACGCCGCCCGCGCTAGTCTCATTCACCACGGGATAGGGATGGTGGATGGCGGAAACGGCCCGGGGCGTGCGCTTGCGCCGGTGCCGTCCCGTCGGCGAAGGCCGCGGTGCTGATGTCGACATGTTTCTCACGTAGGTTGTGGCGCACCGGAAGTATGCAGAGACGATCGAACATGGCACCCTTATAAGGTGCAACGCGTGAATCCCTCCTACGAACCGATACACAATGCGGCGACAACCGGAGTCAACCGCCGGGCCCTGCTCCTTGCTCAGGGGCATAAGACCCTTGGGTCCCTCCCTCCGGCCATCGATGAACTGGGATCCATTTTCGCAGATGCGGGGCACGAAGTGTCACTCGTGGGAGGGCCGGTCCGCGACGCCTTCCTCGGATTGCCCATTCACGACTTCGATTTGACGACGTCGGCGCCCCCTGAAATCACCGAGAAGCTCCTCTCGTCGTGGGGCGCCGCCACCTGGGACGTCGGCCGAGAGTTCGGCACGATAGGATCCGTCCGCGACGACCTGACTGTGGAGGTGACCACGTATCGGTCCGACTCTTACGAGGTCGGCTCGCGCAAACCGAAGGTCGACTTCGGCCGCACTCTCGAGGGCGACCTCTCTCGGCGCGACTTCACCGTCAACGCCATGGCCGTCCGGCTCCCCGAGCTTGAGCTGGTCGACCCGTGCGGCGGCCTTGACGACCTCGTCGGCGGGGTTTTGAGAACCCCCGTAACCGCGGTTCAATCCTTTGACGACGATCCCCTGCGGATCATGCGCGCGGCCCGCTTCGCCGCGCAGCTGGGGTTCGACGTGGGCGAGGACGTCATGTCCGCCATGGCCGAGATGGCCGAGCGCCTCGCGATCGTCTCCGCCGAGCGGATCCGGGCCGAGCTCGAAAGGCTCATGCTCTCGCCCGCGCCGCGCCGAGGAATCGAGCTGCTCGTCTACACCGGCGTGGCCGACGTCGTCCTTCCCGAGATCGCCCGGCTGCGCGACACGGCGGACGAGCACAATCGCCACAAGGACGTCTACGAGCACACACTCACCGTCGTCGATCAGGCGATCGCCCTCGAGGACCCCGCGTCCAAGGAGGAGTACGAGGCGTACCTTCTGGGAGGCGAACTTGCGGGCCCCGACCTCACGCTGCGGCTGGCCGCCCTCTTCCACGACGTCGGCAAGCCGCGCACGAGGCGTTTCGAGAAAGACGGATCGGTCACGTTCCGGGCCCACGACGTCGTCGGCGCGCGCATGGCGGCCAAGCGGATGGCGGCGCTGCGCTTCGACAAGCAGACGGAGAAGGACGTGGCGAGGCTCGTCGAGCTCCACCTGCGCGCCTTCGGATTCTCGGAGGCCGGATGGACCGATTCGGCCGTGCGCCGTTTCGTGCGCGACGCCGGGGACCTGCTTCCGCATCTCATGCGCCTTATTCGCGCGGATGTGACGTCCCAAAACCGCCGCAAGGTCGGCAGGCTTCAGGCGGGCAACGACGAGCTCGCGGCGCGCATCCGCGACCTCGCCGAGCAGGAGGCGCTCGACGCCATCCGTCCTGACCTGGACGGCGCCCGCATCATGGAGATCCTCGGCCTCAAGCCCGGGCCCGAGGTCGGCGCCGCCCGCAACCACCTGCTCGAGCTCCGCCTCGACGAGGGCCCCCTCGGAGAGGAAGAAGCCGAACGCCGCCTGCTGGCCTGGTGGGCCGAGCGAAGCTCCGGCGCGAAAGACTCCGCTCCAGCCGCCGGCGCCGCTTCGAGCGAGCCGTGAGCGTCCTCGCGGATCTGTCGGCGCTCGCGAAATCCGTCGGCTTTCGCAAGCTCCTGGGCGTGCGGCTTGTTTCCCAGGTCGGAGACGGCATGTTCCAGGCCGGGCTGGCCTCCCTGTTCTTTTTCAGCCCTCAGTCCATGACCTCTGCGGCCGGGGTCGCTGCGGCCATCGTCGTGATGTTCGGCCCGTACAGCCTCGTCGGCCCTTTTTTCGGCCCGCTCCTCGACAGGTGGCGACGTCGCCAAATCCTCCTGTTCGGAAACGCCGTGCGCTGCCTCCTCGCGCTGTGCGTCGCCGCCGCCACGTGGGGATCGGCCGGGATCGGGATCGTCTACGCGCTGACGCTCAGCGCATTGGGCCTGAGCCGTTTCCTCCTTTCCTGCCTTTCGGCCGGGCTGCCGTCGGTCGTCGGCGAACGCGAGCTCCTGACCGCCAATTCCGTGGTTCCCACGCTCGGCGGGCTGGCGATGGGGATCGGCGCCGTCGCCGGTTTTCTCATCCGCGTTTTGCTGCCGGAAGGATCTTCGCGGGACGTCGCCTCGCTGTTCGTCGCGGCGGTTCTCTACCTCGCCGCCTCCGGCCTGGCGAGCCTCCTGAGCCCCGACCAGCTGGGCCCGAAGCGCGAAGGGCTTGGATCGCAGCCGGCCTCGCCCTCCTTTCGCTCGACGGTTCGCGACCTCGTCGGCGCCGCAGTCTATCTGACCCGCAGGCGGACCCCGGCGTTGGCCCTCGCGACGATGTCCTTCCATCGATTCGTGTACGAGATGGAATTCATCACGATCATCCTCGTCTCAAGGAACCTCCTCGCCGAGCCGTCCGACGCCGACGCCGGCCTCGCCTACTTCGGCACGCTCGGCGGGGCGATGGTCGCCGGGCAGTTCGTCGCCGTCGTCCTCACGCCGATCGCCCACGAGAAGATCGCCCCTTGGCGGTGGGTCGTCACCTGCCTCATCGGGGGATCCGCGGGTCAGGCGACCTTCGTCCTCGCCCCGAGGACGGGCACGCTGGCGGTCGGGGCGTTCTTCGTCGGCCTCGGGGTGCAGGGCGCCAAGATCGCCGTCGACACGATCGTGCAGTCCGACGCCTCTGACGCCTATCGCGGACGAGCCTTCGCCCTGTACGACGTCTTGTTCAATCTGGGCGTGTGCGCGGCGGCGGGGGTCGGCCTCGTTGCGCTTCCCGACGTCGGATGGTCGCGCGAGGTTCAAACGGCGCTGTTCGCGCTCGTTTGGATCTTGGCTCTCGTCTTTTTCTGGGCCATGGCGCGGCTCGGCGGGAATCCCAGGGACGCAGGCTCTCCTCCGGACGAAACAGCCCCTCCCGCGGACGAAACAGACCCTTCTTCGGATGAAACAGGCTCCCAGGCAACGGACTCAGAGCTCGAAAAGGGGAAGGCGAAGCCCCAGGCGGGCGAAAAGTGTGACACGCGCTTGTTTTCGCGCATTGACGGCTATGGCGTGCGGTCCATAGGGCAGACTAGATTAGATGTACACGATTGAGGAGGGTGGAGCCTAGATGGCCTCGCAGGATGAAGAGCCTTTGCCCGGCTCCCAGACGGCCTCACAGGAAGAGCCGTCGAAGTCGGCCGAAGCGGACGGCGGGTCAGGCGGGAACGCCGAGTCGACAGTGCGCAAGGTCATGGCGGAGCACGCCGCACAGGATCGGGGGCGGACCCTTCCTGCGGGGATGAAGGCGCTCATCGTCCTCTCCCTTGTGACGTTCGGCTGCATCGGGCTGCACGAGGTCAGCAACCTGTTCGGCCCGGCCTTTTTTGCGCTCACGCTCGTCCTCACCGTGCGGCCCATCCACAGGTGGCTCATACGCAAGGGGCTGCCTCCCTGGCTTTCGGCCATCTTCACGATGACCGCCCTGTTCGGCTTCCTGCTGGGAATGGTCGGCCTGACCGTGTGGTCCTTGATCGACCTCCCCGAAACTCTCAAGGGCTATTCGGGAAGCTTCAAAGGCCTCGTCGAGAACGTCGTCGACCTGGCCGAAAAGTACAATCTCTCTTCGGGCAAGCTTTCCAAAGACCTGCTCGACAACCTCGATTTCGACAAGATCGTCACAGCGGTCACCACCGTTCTCGAATACTTGACCTCCGCGGGAAGCCTGCTCGGAATGATCGCCTTGTCGATGCTTTTCATAACCGTCGACACGATGACGATGAAGTTCCGTTCGAAGATCGTCTACGAACACGATTCGCATTTCCACGACGCCCTCGAAGGCTTCGAAGGGCGGGTCCGCCAGTACTGGATCGTCTCCTCGATCTTTGGCGCGATCGTCGCGGTCATCAACGGGATCGTCCTGGCCTTCCTCCATGTGCCCATGCCGGCGGCGTGGGCGATATTCAGCTTTGTCACGAACTACATACCGAACATCGGCTTCGTCATCGGCCTCGTGCCGCCCGCGCTCTTGGGGCTGCTCGATTCCGGCTGGCTCACGGCCCTGTGGGTGGTGATCGCCTACAGCGTCATCAACTCCGTGATCCAGGGGATCTTCCAGCCGAAGATCACGGGGGACGCCGTCGGCCTGTCGACAACCGTCACTTTCCTTTCGCTTCTTTTCTGGACCGTCGTCATCGGCCCCCTAGGCGCCATTCTGGCCGTCCCGCTTACGCTTTTCGCGAAGGCGCTTCTCATCGACTCGAGCGTTCAGACCAGATGGCTCGAAGTGTTCGTCATCCCCGAGTCCGAAGCGAAAAAACGTTATGACAGCGGTTTCTACGACGTCGAGAACCCCGCCGACGACGACTTCGTCGATTTTATGTCCGCCGAGCTCGACGAACACTCGGAATCCGAGCGCTCCAAAGCGGGGTTGGGCCGTTCCAAGGTGAGGTTGCGGCGCAAATCGGCCCCGGAAGGCGGAGAGTCCGGAGGCTGAGAAAGCTATCCGCCGCCTTCAGCCAAGGCTGCGCAGGATGAGCATTCAAGATAGTCTAAGAAACAAGCCAAACAGTCCTCTATATACTAGGTGCCTCACGGAACCGTTTCGATTCCGAGAGAGAACACGGGAGGTCCGATGCCCACCACTACCGGAAACGTGCGGGGAGACAAGGACACACAGGCAACTTCGCACAAGTTGGCGAAGGGGCGTTCCGCAGAGGCGACCGAGCACGCCGAAGGACGACGCAAAGGGAAGCCCAAGCGCAAGCGCGGCTGGAACTATCCCAGAAGGGGATACGGGCCGATTCATCGGTGGATCCCCAGTTGGCGGGTCGTCCTCGCGTCCTTCATCTCGATGTTCGCCCTACTCGTCGGGTCCTTCGTCGCGCTGTACGCCACCACGGAAATTCCCGAGCCGGACGATTTCGCCTTGGCGCAGACCACCACCGTCTACTATTCCGACGGCGTGACAAAGATGGGGACATTCGCGGACTACGAACGCGAACCCGTCAAATTGAAGACGCTGCCGAAGCATCTTTCGAACGCGCTCGTGGCCTCCGAGGACTCGACTTTCTACACGAACAACGGCGTCTCCCCGAAGGGTATCTTCCGCGCGCTCGTCAACAACATCAAAGGCGGTCCGAGGCAGGGCGGCTCCACCCTGACCCAGCAGTACGTCGAGCGTTACTACCTCGGCAGCACGAAAGGGTACTTGGGCAAGATCAAAGAAGCCATCCTGGCCATAAAAATCGACAAGCAGCAGTCCAAGGACCAAATCCTCGAAAACTATCTCAACACCATCTACTTTGGCCGCGGAGCCTACGGAATTGAAGTGGCTTCCCAGAAGTACTTCGGCATTCCCGCAAGCAAGCTCTCCGTTTCGCAGGCCGCGCTGCTCGCCGGCATCATTCCCGGTCCCACGATTTACGATCCCGCCGTAAACCCCCAAAAAGCGAAAGAAAAGTGGGATCGCGTCCTCGACCGAATGGTCGGCGAGGGTTACCTGAGCAAAGCGGACAGACAGGCCCAGAAGTTCCCCGAAACGATTGAGCGCAAGCAGGCCACGGCCTTCAAAGGCCCCAACGGATACCTCCTTTCCGCGGTGAGCAACGAGCTCCTCGCGAGCGGCAAGTTCACCCTTGACGACCTCAATCAGGGCGGTCTGAAGATTGTGACGTCGATCGACAAGGACAAGCAGGACGCCGCGGTGGCGGCCGTCAACGGGCTGCCCAAGGACCGGCCGAAGAACAACTACGTCGGCCTCGTCTCGGTCGACCCCCGCAACGGCGAAATCTATGCGATGTACGGCGGTGCGGACTACCTCGCGCGCCAGCGCAACTCGGTGACGCAGGACCGCGCGCAGGCGGGTTCCACCTTCAAACCTTTCGGTCTGCTCGCCGCGCTCCAGAAGGACTATTCGCTCTCGAAGACATACGATTCGAAGACCCCCAGAACGTTCTACAACGGCTCTGTCACCGTTCAGAACTTCGACGGAAAGGACCGCGGCCGGATCGACCTCGTCACTGCGACGAAGCATTCGGTCAACACCGTCTTCGCCCAGCTCAACGACACCGTGGGGCCCGCGAACACCAGGAAGGCGGCTGTCGAATCGGGCATTCCCGATTCGACGCCGGGACTGGACAACAACCTGACGAACATCCTCGGCTCGGCCTCGCCCCGCCCGATCGACATGGCCAAAAGCTATTCGACCTTCGCCAATCAAGGGGTGACCACCACCCCGCACATTGTGCGCGCGGTCGAGGACAGAAAAGGCCAGTCTAAGTACAAGGGTCCGACGGCTGGAAAGCGGACGTTCGAAAAGGAGACGATGAACCAGCTCAACTACGCCTTGCAATCGGTGACCGAGAGCGACGGAACGGGTTCGACTGCGGGCACCCTCGGCAGGCCGGTCGCCGGCAAGACGGGAACGTCGTCCGGACCCTGGTCCGCGTGGTTCATCGGCTATATCCCGCAAATGGTCACGGTCGTGGACATGTACCAGATCGGCGCGAACGGCAAGGAGGAGATTCTCACTCCCTTCGGCAAGTACTACTACGGCATTGGAGGAGGATCGTTCCCCGCCGAAATATGGCTTCGATACATGAAGAAGGCCACCGCGGGCATGGAGGTTGAGAAGTTCGCGAAGCCTTCGTACGTGCCAAAGAGGTCCGACGGCGACAGCCGCGTCCCAACGAAGAAAAAGACCGCGACGCCGACGCCCGCCCGCACGACCGGTCCCACGGCAACGCCGACCCCGAGCGGGACAACGGGCACTCCCGAGCCGACCACAAGTTCCACGGATGACGACGACGATCACAAGCATCCGTCGCCTGATCCTTCAGATCAAGACGAGCCTGATCCGCCAACGCATCCGACGCCGCAGACGCCCGTGCAGCCTAGCGAGGATCCTCCCAACGGGCCCGCCAACAGAAACGGGGGCAGAAACGGCTACGGCGGCCAGCAAGGCTATGGCGGACAAGGCGGCTACGGAGGCTACGGACGTTATGGAGGCTACGGAGGTTACGGGGGCTACGGAGGTTACGGACGTTATGGAGGTTACGGGGGCTACGGCGCCGCAGGAGGTTAGCGATGTGGCTGTGGCCCGCGGGCCTTCCTGCCCATGTGGAAGCGATGGCGTGAAGCCTGCGATCCGAGTAAACTTGTAACTCGGTGTGTTTTCCCGGCGGGAAGACCCCGAAACGCATTGTCCCTCCTGTCATGGAAAGACCATGACCGCATAGACCAGAGGAGGTGGGAACAGCATGCGTGATTACGAGATGATGATCATCATCGATCCGACCGTCGACGAGCGCAACATCACAACCTTCGTCGACAAACTGCTTCAAGTCGTCCCCAATGAGGGCGGCACGCTGGAGAAGGTCGATATCTGGGGCAAGCGCCGCCTTGCCTACGACATCAACAAGCGCTCCGAAGGCATCTACGTGGTCGTCGACATGAAGGCGACGCCGGAAACCGCTCAGGAGCTCGATCGTCAGCTTGGCCTGAACGAGGCCATTCTTCGCACGAAGCTGCTGCGCGCAGAGGCCTGAGGCCAGTACACCGAAGGAGAAACATGGCAGGCGAACCGATCATTACCGTCGTCGGAAATCTGACCGGCGATCCGGAACTCCGCTACGTGAGTTCGGGCACGCCCGTCGCGTCTTTCACTGTCGCGTCTACCCCGCGCACGCTCAATCGCCAGACCCAGCAATGGGAGGACGGCGAGGCGATGTTCATTCGCTGCTCCGTGTGGCGCGAGTACGGCGAGAACGTCGCCGAATCGCTCAGCAAGGGCATGCGGGTGCTCGTGACCGGACGGCTGACCGTCCGCAGCTACGAGTACAACGGCCAGCAGCGCACGAGCCTTGAGATGCAGGTCGATGAGATCGGCCCGTCTTTGCGGTACGCGCGCGCTCAGGTCACGAAGGTCGCGGGCGGCGGCTCGGGAGGCGGAAACTTCGGTGGCGGCAACAGCTACCAGGGCGGCGGAGGTTACGGCGGCGGCCGTGCCTCGTACGACGCGCCCCAGGGAGGCTCGGCACACGATCCGTGGAGCAGCGCCCCCCAGGGCGGTTCCGCTTTCGACGACAACCCCCCGTTCTGATTTCGCAATTCGACTTTCTCGGCGGCTCAAGCCGCCTGGCGGCCGACGGGCCGCCGCAACTGAAGGAGCAAAACTATGGCGAAGCCAGTTCTTCGCAAGCCCAAGAAGAAGGCCAACCCTCTGAAGTCGGCCAAGATCGAGAACATCGATTACAAGGACACCGCCACGCTGCGCAAGTTCATCTCGGACCGCGGCAAGATCCGCGCCCGCCGCGTCACCGGTGTCACCGTTCAGGAGCAGCGCAAGATCGCCCGCGCCGTCAAGAATGCGCGCGAAATGGCACTGCTTCCCTACTCGAGCTCGGCTCGCTGAGGGAGGGGTTCTGCATGAAGATCATCCTTACCCACGACGTCGACCGGCTTGGCGTCGCCGGCGACGTCGTCACCGTCAAAGACGGCTACGGCCGCAACTACCTGATCCCCCGCGGCTATGCGGTGCGCTGGACGAAGGGCGGTCAGAAGCAGATCGACCAGATCGCCGAGGCTCGCCGCCGCCGCGCGATCCAGTCGCTTGACGAGGCGAACGCGATCCAGGAGGCTCTCCAGGCCAACGTCCTGAAGATCGTGAAGCCGGCCGGAGAGAACGGCCGCCTTTTCGGCTCCGTCACCAACGCAGAGATCGCCGAGGCCGCTTTGGCCGCCACCGGCAAGAAGGTCGATCGCCGCACGATCACCCTCGTCTCGCCGATCAAGTCGACCGGTTCCTACAAGGCTGCGGCAAAGCTTCATGACGACGTCGTTGCCACCATCTCGATCGAGGTCGTGGCTGAGAAGAGGAAAAAGAAGTAACTGCGCCGCGAAAGCGCCCCGCGTGCCGCAGCCGCTTCAGCGGTTTGCGACGGCGGGGCGCTTTCTTGTTCGATTTTCCGTGGGAAGGGCGCAGCAGATTCTTCATGGCAGCGCCGATAGGTCAGCCGGTCAGCTGAGTGCGAGTATGGGACGCATGGCCGTCGATCCAACGGGCGACGTCGGCTGGCATTTCCTCGCGCATGCTGGGCCAAACGTTGAAGAAGTTCTCGAGCGTGACATCCAGAATATCGAGAATGTCCGCGGATCCGACTTGCAGTTTTTCTTGGAGTCGCTTGAAATGGCTTCGAGAAATCTGTTCTAGGCGTTCGTCGCCGAAGAAGGGAAGGCCAAGTTCGGCGTGATTGGGGTAAGCTGCGGTGGAGACAAGATCATAGGCGGGAGAGAGTTTTGCCGTCTTCCGATCGGGATAGATCAACGACCAGTTCTTCAAATGTGCGTCACCGTTGCCGACGAGGAGATTGAAAACGATCCGACGGACCGTCTCCTGGAGAGAATCATGGTCGTATCCTCGAAAAGCAAGGCCTGCGACGGTTTCGACATTCGATTTGTACTTGCTTTCGCCCATTCCAAAACGTCCCAGAACCTGAGCAAAATCCTCAATGTGAACTCGACCGTTGTCGGTACGGTCAAATCGCAGAATGGTGTAGGCAACCTCCTCATCAGAGACCCAAGCGCCGTCTCCGAGGTCGTCGATCTGATCACGGCGATATAGCTTCACATCGGGCACTTCAATGCCGATGCTTCCGGCCAGTTTCATAACAGCGAACTCGTTGACGGGAAGATTCGGATAGTGCCCGTCAGGCGTCTTCAGTATGACGTCCCCTGATTCTCCGTGAGCTGGCAGGACGAGCCTGTCCCCTTGTCGACAGACGGAAAATTTCATCGTCATACCGGCCAGCGAGGCGCGTACGGGGAAACGCGGCGTGGATTCCAGAGGATCCGGAATGTGAATGACGTCGGCGACGTCGATGTTCGCAGTGATATCCGGATCTGGGACTACCTCGACGGCACCGGGAAGGTCTCGCCCGATTCGACCGAGCAAGGCCATCTCGTTATAGATGCTTACCCCCTGCTCGCGAGCAACGAGTTCCCGTAAACGCCCCTCTGGCAGAAGGTTCGAGAACCACTGCGGCACTTGGTTTGTAGCGCTCGGCTGTCTGCGAGGATGATTTTCGAACCACTGTCCAAGGACTGGCCGCTTTGAGCGATTCCAGTAATCTTCGTCGAAGACGAACTTGGTGTATCGACCACGATGCTGAAGGATCCCCACGTGTTCGCCGTGGAGGAATACCGCATAGGCCGAGGATTCGCTGTTCATGCCGGCGCCCCTGGGCCACCGTCCGGGTCACCGTCGTCGAAGATGAAGTCCTCCAAAGGAGGCCGATCCTCTTGCCCGTAGGCGGTGCGCGCGTCAAGGAAGTCATTGAGGTAACGCCGAAGAACCCCGGATCTCATTCTGAGGAAGTCTTCGTGGCGGTTCTCTTGAAGGGCGCTCAGCATCTTTTCGTCGAGAAGAAGCGAGTCAAGGTTGGTTTCCGCACTTGCACGCTCGATGAATTCTTGGCGGTCGACGAAGGAAATGAGCCGGTTCGCGGCGAATCCCGCGCTTTCCGCGGAATCTGGCGCAAGCTTGATCGTCACGGCTTGCGGCGTGGAGTCGTTTTCGAGCTGATCGGCAAGCTGGTCCGGCGTCATGGCAGAGTTCGTTCGAACGTCCACTGGATGCTTGTTCCACAAGGCTGCGAGGACGACTTTTGAATTCGCCCGATCCGTGCGGAACGTTGTCAGATCGAGGAGGTTGGTGAAGTCGCTTTCCGGTTTCATTGTCAGTTTGGCGGCTTTGATGAGCCGCTGAACTGAGCTGGACTCCTTGCCCGGCGCGATGAGCTTGGCCATATAGCGCAAATCTCTTTGTGAGCCGCTGATGCCTAGTGTTTCGGCTCCCACGCTCGTTCGCCAGAACCATCTGCAGATGAGCTCGAGATTGCGATCATGCGGCTTGGGAAACAACGCGAAGAACCTGGTGAGAACCAGAAGTTGGAAGCGGAAGGGAAGGAAGGTTATATGCGGAACGCCGGCGACCTGCTGGAGGAATCGAATTGCCGATACAAGTGCGCGCTCAGTCTCTTTGTAAGCCTCCTCTTTGTTCTCTTCGGGGAAGGCGCTGACATTTCGGCGCGACGGCGAAAACTCGTTGTGGAGGTCACGGGTGATATCTGGGTGCCTGCGAACGAGCAGGGCTTGCACCACAACCGTGTCGTCAAGCCTGCCAAAACGAGTCTGCTCGTTTACGTGCGTGGCGATCCCTGAGGTAGTGAGCCCACGGTCGGGTCCGCCGTGGATGGCGTCAAAGATCTCCGCGGGATTGAGCCGCTTGCCACGGGAGTTTATCCTGTCGAAGATTTCTCGTAGAGTCCCTTCATTCGCTTCTTCCATGATTATGGCGGGAATGGAAAGTCTGTTGAGCCTGGCCGCGACCTCCTGGATGTTCTCAGCTGCATTCGATACGTCGGGGTTGTTCCTCAACCATTCGAGTGCCCGTGCGAAATCGAAGAGGTCAGGAAGCGGGATCACGGACGAGCCTTCATTCCGATTCAACAGAACGACCTTCTTCGCTCTCAGGGAGTAGCCGAGCGCGAACCGAGGGTCCGCCATTCCTCTTGGGTCGACGGCGTTGACAAGGCTTGTGATGCGCTGTTGGCCGTCGACCACCCACAGGGCGTCTTGGCGTGCTCCGGCTTGAACTTCGAGCGCCCCGATCCTCAGATCATCGGCCCCGGCATCGCGTTGCCATAGAAGAAGGCTTCCGAAAGGATACCCGCGGAGTATGGAATCGAAGAGATTGAGGACATCTTGAGCATCCCAGCGAAACGAACGCTGGAACTGCGGCAGCCGCAGTCTGCCTGATGTCACGAGCGCAGAAAGCTCAGCGATCGTGTAATCGCGGTTCGTTGAAGATGCTTGAGAGTCGTCCATGCGTCAATCTTAAAGGGGCGAAAGCTTCGTCGGCTGCCTCACGCCTGCATGCTGGCCCGCAGGAATTCCTTGAACGGCCCCTCTCGGGAGGCCAGCTCCTCCGGGGAGCCGAATTGCACGATGCGGGCCGGGCCGCCGTTGTCGGACGGCTCGAGGAAGGCGACGTGATCGGCGTCGCGAATCGTCGACAGCCGGTGGGCCACGACCACGACAGTTCTGCCGCGCGCCAGCTCGCGCATAACCTCGGTGATGGCCGCCTCGTTCTCGCCGTCCAGGGCCGAGGTGATCTCGTCGAGCAGGATGATTGGCGCGTCCTTGAGGAAGTCCCGCCCGATGGAGACCCGCCGGCGCTCGCCGCCGGGAAGCTTGAGGCCGCCCTGGCCTACCTCCGTGTCCCAGCCGTTGGGCAACGCCTCGATCACGCGGTCGAGCCTGGCACGGCGCGCGGCCTCCTCGAGCTCGGCGTCCGTGGCCCCGGGGCGGGCCATCCGCACGTTCTCGCGAATCGTCGTGTCGAAAAGAAAGACCTCCTGAAACACCATTGACATCATCGACATGAGCGCTTCCGTGGGAATCTTGCGCACGTCGACGCCGCCGACGCTCACGCTCCCGCCGTCGACGTCCCAGAACCGCGCGATGAGCCGCAGCAAGGTCGACTTCCCGGCGCCCGAAGGCCCGACGAGCGCCGTGATTTCTCCGGTCCCCACCCGAAGGTCGATCGCCTCGACCACGGGGCGGCCATCCTCGTACCCGAACGTCACATCCGCGAATTCGACGTCGTTCGACGGCGGATCCGCAACCGCCTCGTCGGCGCCCGGCTCGGGCAGCGGCTGGCTGTCGATGATGTGTGCGACCGCGCGAAGCGCAACCTCGGAGTTGTGCACCTCGTCGCTGTAAAGGATGGAGACCGACAGCGGGGCGACCATGCGCGCGCATATTGTCATGACGGCCAGGTATCCGACGGCGTCCAGGCTCCCGCCCAGAACGGAGGAGAGGCCGACGGCGAGAACGAGGGCGAAGGCAGCTTGGACGGTCAATGTGAAAAGCATGGCCGGGCGGCCCACCGCTTTGAGGGCGCGGTGGACGGATTCGTTTTCCTCGGCGAGCTCGCGCTCGAGCGGCTCCCAACCTCGGGAGGCGACGCCGGTGGCTCTGAGAACGGGTTGGAGCCTGGCAAACTCAATGAGGCGCCCGGCCGCTTTGATTCCGGCCCGGGTGGAGGCTTCGTGCGATTCGTTGGACACGCGCCGCATGATCCGCCACACCTGTCTGAGCGGGACGGTCGTCAGAAAGAGGATGAGCGCCAGCCTCCAATCGACGAAGGCCACTGACACGGTCATCACGGCCGGAACGACGAACGCGTTGCACAGGGCGGGTATGACGATCGACGCGACGTGCGAGAGGGTGTTGACCTCGCGCGAGACGGCCGAGGCCACGGCGGCCTCCGTGGAGGCGTCGAACCATCCCAGCGGCAGTTTGAGCGCTTTGTCCGCGATCCGGCGGATGAGGACGTCGCACACTTCGTAAACGCTGATTTTGTACGAGGCGATCATTCCGTATGTTCCAAGGGCGAGAGTCGCCGCACCCGCGACGAGGACGGCCGCCAGCCACCCGCCAAGGCCTTCGCGATTGCCCAAAAACGAGCGCAGGAAAGGGATCATGAGGGTCAGGGCCAACCCTTGCGCCACCGCGAACGTCACGAAGATCAGCGTGAGTTTGCGCAGCTCCTTGATTCCAACCATGCGCGCCATGAGGGTCCACATCTCAGCCGTCCTCCCTTTCGACGTCGGCTTCTGCTGTTTCGGCGGGCGCCGGGCACTTCGTCGGCGATTCCTTTGCCGCCGGCTCTTGCCCGGCAGCGGCGCCTTCCGCATCTGTCTGAGGGGCTCCGCCAATGTGTTTCCACATGTCCGCGTAAACCCCTCCCGCACGCAGGAGCTCTTCGTGTGTGCCTCGTTCGGCGATTTTTCCGTCGACCACCGTCAGGATGGCGTCGGCGCCGGCGATTGTCGCGAGCCTGTGGGCGATGACGATCACGGTGCGCCCGCGTGAAAGCCTCGTGAGGGCGCGGTGTATCTCCCGCTCGGAGCGCGGGTCGGACTGGGCCGTCGCCTCATCGAGGATGAGTATCGGCGCATCCTGGATGTAGGCTCGTGCGATCGTCAGGCGCTGGCGCTCCCCGCCCGAGAGCAAGCCGCCTTTTTCTCCGATCACCGTGTCATACCCCCGGGGAAGCCTGAGGATTCGGTCGTGGATCTGTGCGGCGCGGGCGGCTTCTTCGATCTGCGCCTGCGTGGCGTCGGGTTTGCCGAGGGCGATGTTGGCAGCCACGGTGTCGTGGGCCAGCGCGACGTCTTGGAGCACGATCGCCACGCGCGAGAGCAGCCACTGGAAACTCGTATCGCGCACGTCCTTCCCGTCGATCGCCACGCTTCCGATGTCGACGTCGTAGAACCGGGCGATCAGCCGGGCAAGGGTCGTCTTTCCGCCGCCCGACGGGCCGACGAGCGCGGTGACCGAACCGGCGGGCGCCTCGAAGGAAACGCCGCGGATGATTGGGCTCTCCGGGTCGTAGCCGAAGACGACGTCGGTCAGCCTCACGGAAGCGCCGCCCGCCCGGGGGTCTGCCGTGGCTTCGCCACGCCCGTCGTTCCCGTTTTCCGCTGCGTGCGAGCCCTTTGTCTCCGCGTTTCGGCCTTCGGCTTGCGAATCCTTGCCTTCGGGCATCGGAGGAATCGAAAGCACGGCGGCGGTGTCCACCGCGGCCTGGCGGGCCTCGTAGAGGTGCTGCATCATCTGGACCAGTTGGACGAGCCCGGCCGGTATTCCCAAACCGACCATGAAGAATGGGAGGGTGTGGGCGGCGTCGATCCATCCGGCGTCGACGAACCAGACGGCGATGGGCGCGACGGTGGCGAAGATGACCGCCGGCTGGAAGAAGGAGCTGAGGAACGCCATGCCCTTGCCGGATTTCGCGGTCCAGGAGAAGGAAAGGTCAGAAAAATGCTCGCGCGCTTTCGTGAAACGGGTGTGCGCCGCGTCTGCGCCCTGAAAGTTCTTGATTTCCTTGATGCCCTCCACCATTTCGACAGTTGCCGCCGAAAGGCGCCCCTGAGCCTCGGAGAAGCCTTCCGTCAAGCCCTCGAGCCCGCGGAACGTCAAGCTCACGACGAGGATCATGACGAGCGCCCAGACGGCGAGCAGAATCGCGCTCATGCGCCAATCGACCCACACGAGATAGGCGAAGCCGGCGAGGAAGGCTACGGCGGTGTTGGTCGCGTCGCCGGCGAGATGGGCGACGAGGGTGTGGATCGAGCTCGTGTCGTCGGCGACTATCTTCCTGATCTTTCCCGAGGACGTCTGATCGACGGCCCCCAGCGGAATGCGGCCGAGCGTGGCCACGAGCCGACGGCGCAGATCGTAGCGCAGGTCCGCCTCGGCCACGTGGGTCAGTCCCAGCCCCGCGCTGTACAGAAAGCCTCCGGCGGCGATTCCGACAATGCCCGCGGCGGCCCAGCGCCAGAGCGTCGAAGCTGAGGCGTCGCCCAAAAGGCCGGCGGCGATCTCCGTGAGCGCCACGTAGGGCAGGATCGAGAAAACCGCGCCGAGCCCCGTCAAGGCGGCGGATACGAGCATCGCCCTTTTTGCGGGTGCAATGAGCTCCCATACGGTCATCCCGACCGTCTCCCTTCCGACCCGTGCGCGGGGCCGCCTTGCGTCCGTCTCCGATCCGCCCGCCGCTCAGCAGTCGAGGCGCCCAGATAGTTAGGTTGCCCTAACTCTACGCCTGCGCGCCCAGTTGGGAAAGGGGCGGGGGTTCCGATATGCGCTTTCTGCGTTCGGGCTGCTTCTTGAGACGTGCGAGACGAATGTACGCTTGAAGGGCGCGACCGCATTTCCCAATGGCTCGCGACGCTCGACGCTCCCGTAGGTCCTCTGCGGTCGAATCTCTTCGCCAGGACGATCATCGCTTTGATGCTCGACGACGACGCAGAAAGGCTTCTCGACGTCTAAAGTGCGGAGCACACGGGCCGCATGAGGAAACTGCGAAAGGCCAAGAGGGAAGGCAGCCTCGCCGACGTCCTTCTCGCCGATCATGCGTTTTTCACATCGAAGCCGATCTGCGGCGGATCGATCTGACGGCCTCGCGGCTGAGCGAGCTGCGCGAGGACGTGCGACCGTGATTGGGCAAACGGCCGACCCGGCGGCGCCGGGCGATTCGATGAACTGCACCGCCCGGCGCCTTCCGCCTCACTGAGTCCTTGGATACGCCAGGCTCGGTTTTGGCCGCTCGCAAGCCTTTGCGTTCCCGGTCCCGGCTCGCGCGAGGTCACTTGTCACTGTTGGCTTCCTCAAACAGCTTCTTCGCGCGATCGTCGAAACGAGGCCCGCCAAGATACGCTTCGGTTTCGGACCCGAACGATGTGACGGTGCGAATCTCGCCGACCCCCGTTTTCTCATTGTAATTTTCCAGCCAAGGTCCGCCGGAGGCGCCTTCTTTCAGATTGCATCCCGTGACGGTATGGAAGTGGTATTTGCGGTTGGCCCACGTGTCCTTGGTCATCTTGCTGCACGTCTGCAGGGTCAGGCCCTTGTCGATATTGTGGGGGTAGCCGAAGATAGTCGCGTTGAACTCGGTGGTCTTCCCGGTCACGACCTTGTGCCCGCCGACGGCGTCCACGAGGCGCTTGCCCTGCTCGCTGTCCTTCGTCGTCACGAAGGCGACGTCGGAGTTCCAATCGCTTCCCGCGTCGTTGCCGCGGTGGATGTAGTCCTGGAGCACGTGGAAGTGCTGAGCCTGGAACGTGCCGTAGGGCTTGTTTCCATTGTCGTATCCGGGGATGAACATCCAATTCGAAAAGTATTTGTTCTTCCCTGCATAGACGCAGTGCGCGGCGGTGACGACGACCCTCTTCGAGGCGCTGTCCACCGCCGAGGCCGAGCATTCGTACTTGCCGCCCCGATCGTCGTTGAAGAAGACCTTTCCGTTCACTCGTGTCGTTTTGCCGGCGGCCTTGTCCGCCTTGAGGGTCCGTTCGGCTTTCGCAGCGCCCTTGCGGAGGGAGGATTTGTCGGCCTTGGGCCCGCTGGGCAGAGGCATGGGCTTTGCGCTCGCAAGGCGCTCGCGCGTCCAATACTCCCGGACGGCCTTGCGCGCCGCGGCGTCGCGCTCGGCGGCGCGACCGGTGGGGGCGCCCGAGGCAAGGGCCGTCTTGCGTTCGCCCGCGGAGACTTTGTGGGCGGTGACGACCTTTGTGCCGTCGGCCTTCGTGACTGGCGCGGTCACGCTCACGGTCTCCGATGCGGCGGAGGCCGATTTCCCTGTGCGCGCGGAGCCCGATTGCGACGTCGAACTCCCCGAGGAATCGCCTTTCGAACCGCTGTCGGCGTGCGAGGCGGCGACGGGAACCGTCATGGCGAGAGCGAACGCGACGACGGTGCGTGAAAAAGTGTGGCGTTTACTCATTGATTAACCTGCTTTCGTTCCGATTGGCCCGGCACTGTTCGGGCTCGTCGGTGTGGTCTGAATTGAACAGTGCAGTATTTCGAGATCTTGTCGATCATGTCCTTCGGAAGGGCCGACGCCGAAGCCTTGCGGCCAGCCGTTCCGATGCAATCGACCGTAGAACAAAGAAAGCGCTCGCGTCAACGGTTTTGACAACTTTGATATAATCATGTATTATAAAGAACAGCCGAACAAATGCTTTCGATGAGATTGGAAGATATATTCTTCGCTTTTCGGTGCAAATGTTGCGGGTGGTGCTGTGCACAAATTGTTTTGTGCACAGCACCACCCGCTTAGTCGGCGCAATGTCAGGCGATGCGGTTTTGTGTCTTTGAGCCGCTGAGCCTGGAACGGTCGGATGCGCGTTCGCTGACTATTGATTTACCCGTCGCAGCGATCGCCGTTCCGTTCTAAGGGTTCCGGGGCCCGATTGATCTGTTCTTCGGGTCTCGGAATCCAATTTGTGGTCCTGGGACCTCTTTCCACACTCTTCAAAACTTGTGTTCCGCGGCTGCCGGACGCCGCACGCCCCTGCGCCCGTCATCGGTCGTTGTTGGCTTTCGCGAACAAGTCGGCGGTCCGATTGTCGAAGATCGGCGCCCCGATATAGGACACGTCGTTCTCGTCACTCGGCTTGTACGAGGTGATTGAACGGACATCGCCCAACCCCGTCTTTGGATCGTAGTTTTCGAGCCAGGGGCCGCCCGAGGCGCCGCCCCCGAAACCGCATCCCCACACCTGGAGGAAGGGGAACCCGTTGTTAACGATGCGCCTCGTGGTTTTTTTGCAGACCTCCATCGTCTCGCCGCCGTTGACGTTCTGCGGATAGCCGATGATCGTCGTGTCGAAGTCCGTCCGGTCGCTGAGGACCAGCCTGTGTCCGCCCACGGTGTCGACCAGGCGCTGGCCGCGCTCGTTGTTCTTCGTCGTCACGAAGGCGACGTCGGACTCGAACCCCTTTCCATGGTCGGGATCGGCCTCCCGCTGCCACTCGTCCATAGCGTGCATGTGGTAGGCCGGGAACGTGCCGTAAGGCCTGTTCTTCTTGTCATAGGCGGGAACGAACATCCAATTGCTGTACCAGGTGCCGCCCTTGCCGCCGTGGACGCAGTGCGCGGCGGTGACGACGATTCTCTTCGTGGGGCTGTCGACGGCCGAGGCCGAGCAGACGTAGTCTTTGCCCTTTTTGTCGTCGTAGTAGAGAACCTTGCCGTTGGCATGGGCGATCTGCTTGTCGTTGGCCAGCTTCTCTTCCTTTTGCAAAGCCTTCTTGGCCTTCTCCACGCTCTTTTTGAGCGACTTCTGAGAAGAGGCGCCGGACGATCTGACCGGCGCCGGCTTGGCGTTCGCGATGCGCTCGGGAGTCCAGTACTCCTGAACCGTCTTATACGCCTCCGTCTCCCGCTCCTTGGCCATCTCCTCGGGCGAGTCGCTCGCTGCGAGGTCCGCCTTGCGCTCGGCGGCGGAGACGGGGCGGGCGGTGACGACCTTCGTGCCGTCGGCCCTGGTGACCGGCGCGGTCACGCTGACTGTGCCGGACCCGTCGGAGGCCGGCTTTCCCTTTTTCGCGGAACTCGATTGCGACGTCGAACTCCCCGAGGAATCGCCTTTCGAACCGCTGTCGGCGTGCGAGGCGGCGACGGGAACGGACATCATAAGCGCGACGGCGACGGCTGCGCGCGGAAGTATATGGCGTTTACTCATGAAACAACCTGCTTTCCCCCGTGCACAGGGTGCACGAGTCTTGTTGTAGCGTCGTGTTGTATGCGATTAATGCAATTTTCAAAAGCGAAACCGTGGGCAATTGCCTGCGATTCGCCCTGAAATTGCCGCCAAGGGCGCCGGTGCGCTTAGAATTCAGCGCTGAGACAGGCTGAAATCTTTCCAGATGCGTTCCAATTGCGCCGCGTGGCATTGGGCCGGCGGACATTATATTTTTCGGGGTGCCGCGTGGGCCGACCCTAGTGTGTTCCTCCCCCGACGAGGAAGTCTAACGGGGCGGCGTCGAAACGAATGCTCTACATGTTGCGCGTTTGACGCCGCCCCGGTCGGTCAATGGAGTTGAATGCCCTCGAGGTGGCGGACTTTGCGTTCGCCGATGGGCTTGTCGGTCTTGACCGTCACCGAGGCCTTGCGCAACTCCAAAGTGCATTCCCTCGGGGCGTTGGGAAGTCGGCCGATGACGGTGGCGACTTCCACGCTTGTGTCTGTTTCTTTGACTGCGACCCGGGTCCCGTAGCATCTCTCCGTGCCCGAGGCGAAGTAGAACTTCAGCCGGTTGGGGGCGATCTGCTCGAACCTCGACCACGGGGCGATCTGTTCGTTCATCAGATCGTCGCGAGACTTGTCGTCGTTGCCCGTCGATGCGTCTGAGCCGCTCGGGGGCGACCCAGACCCATCCGCAGACGAGCTCGAACTGGACGCCGACGCATCGGCGGACCCGCCTTCGCTTCCTGTGCCTTCGGGGCCCGGCTCGCTGGGAGCCGAAGGCACAGGCGAACTTGCGTTCGCCGAGGACGGCTGGCTTGCCGTGGACGACGGGTTCGAGGAAGGGCCCTTCGAACATCCCGATGCCGCAAGCAATGCGACGATCGGCAGAATCGCCCATTTGCGAAGCCGGTTAACTGCGCCTGTCATGAGCGCATGTCACTTGTCGTTGTTGGCAAGGTCGAACAGGCCCTTGACACGCTTGTCGAAGTGCGGGCCGCCGTTGTCGATGTACTTCGTAGGCGCGGACGCCTCAGTCTCGACGAACGAGGTGACCGAGCGAATCTCACCGGTGCCAGTGACGCCGTTGTAGTTCTCCAGCCAGGGGCCGCCGGAGGACCCGGGGCCGAAGTTGCAGCCCTTGACGCCGTTGAAGCTCAGCTTGTCGCCGCCCTGCAATGCGAAAGTGTTCCCGTTGCAGATTTGCAGGCTTTCGCCGTTGTTCAAGTTGCTGGGGTAGCCGAACACGGTGGCGTTGAACTTCGAGGTTTTGCCGGTCACGAGTTTGTGCCCGCCGACGACGTCCGTGAGGTGCTTGCCCTGTTCGTTGTCCTTGACTGTCACAAAGGCGACGTCGGAGGCGTATCCCTTGAACTTGCGAGCTCCGCTGGTCTGGTCGTCCCCGTTGTTCACCCAATCGCGAAGAGTGTGCATGTACTGGGCGTGGAAGGTGCCGTACGGCTTGTTGTGGTTGTCATAGCTGGGAACGAACATCCAGTTCGTGTGCCACTTGTGGCCCTTGCCGCCGTGGACGCAATGCCCGGCGGTGACGACGATTCGCTTCGTCGGGCTGCTGACCGCCGAACCGGTGCATGCGTAGTCCGCGCCGTCGTCGCCGCGATAAAAAATCCTGCCGTTGGCGCGCGAAAGCTTGTCATTGGCGAGCTTGTCGCCGTTCTTGAGGGCCTGCTCGGCTTTGGCGACGTTCCTCTCGGCCGAGGCCTTGACGGAATCGGAGCTCAGAACAGGCGCCGGCTTGGCCTTGGCCATTCGCTCGGGGGTCCAGTACTCCTCAACGGTTTTGTAGGCTTGGGATTGTTGCTGTTTCCTGCTCTTGGCCGGAGTGTCGCTCTTGGCGAGGGCCGACTTGCGAGCTTGAAGCGATGCCGTGCGGGCGGTGACGACCTTCGTTCCGTCGGCCTTGGCGATGGGCGCCGTCACGCTGACGGTGTTCGAAGCCGCCGACGCCGACGGCGAGGATGCCGCGGTGGAATCGCCTTTCGAGCCGTTGTCGGCGTGCGAGGCCGCAACGGGAATCGTCATGACGAGCGCAACTGCGGCCGTAGTGCGTGTGAGTATGCGTCGTTTGCTCAAAATTACCTACTTTCACCCCGAGGGCGGCGGACACCGCTCGGGCGCGTGTGCGTACAATGAAACTGTTTGCATAGTTTCGGCGTTGCGTGAACGCCTGTCTATTCGGGGGCGATCGACGTCGACGCGAGGTCGCTGGAACCGGCCGAAGCCAACCCATATTGTGAAAAAGCAAGTCTGGATTCGACGTCGCCGACTCCGTTTGACTATGTCTTTACAAGTTACCCTTGTGGTCCGGCTTCTGACAAGCCCCGGGAGATCGGGTTGTAAAGCTATGATAAATTTGCGCACGAAGCGTCAAACCCCGGGATGCTCCGATAGAGGCAAGGGCGATCGAAACGAGCACAAGCCTCAGATCTCTTGCCAGGAAAAGCTGATATCGTAAGTGTGATACCGATTTGAATCTTTGAACACTTAAATGTGCATGGAAGGCCTGGCAACGGCGCCCGAATCGCCGCCGCGCCGAAGGCTTTATGGGGCCGACGGAGCCCTTGCCGGCGGCCGAGCGCCCCGTCCGGGCGGGTCCCATGACGCCCAAAGGCGCGAGGTGGAGCCGAAGTGTTTTGCGGCCCGCCGCGATCGGGGGATAAGCTATCCCGAAGCCCTCGCCGAAGGGCGATGCGACACGAAGGAGTGACGATGCCCCGCTTATCACGCGATCGATTGCTCGGCAGCCTCCCGCCGGTTCCCCCGGTTTCGGCGGGCGACGTCGTCCGGGCGCAAGAAGCGAGCGGGATGCGGCCCGTGTACGTGGTCCTCGACGACGACCCCACCGGGACCCAGTCGGTGGCGGGCCTTCCCGTTCTGACGTCTTGGGAGGTCGGCGATTTCGCCTGGGCCTTCGAAACGGGCGCCCCGGCCGTGTACGTCATGACCAATTCGCGCTCGCTCGCCCCCGAGGACGCCGAACGCGTCAACCGGGAGGCCGTGGCCGCGGCGGTCGAAGCGGCTGAGGCGGGCGGCGCCGACGTCGCCTTCGTCTCCCGTTCGGACTCGACTTTGCGCGGCCACTTCCCGCTGGAGCCGAACACGATAGCCGAATGCCTGAGATCCGCGACGGGAGCCCGCGCAGACGGCATAGTGGTGGTCCCCGCCTTCGGCGACGCCGGGCGGATCACCGTCCATGGCACGCACTACGCAGGAGATCCGCAGGAGGGCTATCTGCCCGTGGGCGAGACCGAGTTCGCGCGCGACGCGACCTTCGGATACGCGGCGTCGAACCTGGCCGAATGGGTCGAGGAAAAAACGGGCGGGGCCGTGCCCGCCTCCGACGTGCTCGTGCTCGACATTGAGACTCTGCGCACCGACCTCGACGGGGCGGTCGCCCTGCTGACCTCGGCGCGCGACGCCCGGCCGATCGTCGTGGACGCCGTCGAGGAGGAAGACCTGCGCCAGCTTGCCCTGGCGCTCATCCGCGCGGAGCGGGCCGGCTCGCGCTTCGTTTACAGGGTCGGGCCGCCCTTCGTCCGCGCGAGGGTCGGACAGGGGGTCCTCTCACCCCCGAGGAAGTCGAGGCCTCTCGGGCCGACCGGGAATTCGCCGCCGGCGGTCTCGTCGTCGTCGGCTCGCACGTGGATCTCACCACCCGCCAGCTGGCCGAGCTGAGGGCCCGCCGCCGCCCCCTCGAGTTGGAGATCGACGTGGCGAAGGTCGTCGATCCCTCCTCCCGAGGCCCGCACTTGTCCGAGCTGATCGACGCCGCGGCCGCCGGCCTGAAAGAGGGCGACGTGGCAGTGCGCACGTCGCGGACCCTCGTCACGGGCGCAGACGCGGGCGATTCGCTCGCGATTTCCCGGAAGGTCTCGGCGGCGGTCGTCGAGGCGGTCAAGGGCGTCCTCGCGCGGGCGACGCCCCGCTTCGTCGTCGCCAAGGGCGGCATAACGTCTTCCGACGTCGCCTCCAAGGGCCTCGGCATTCGGCGCGCGACGGTCGTGGGCCCCATGCTCCCGGGAATCGTCTCGCTGTGGTCCGGCCAGGACGGTCCGGCCGCGGGAATCCCATACATCGTCTTTGCAGGCAACGTCGGGACGGCCTCCTCGCTTGCCGACGTCGTCGACAAACTCGCTTAGCGGGAGGTCCGAATCGCGCAGCCGGCCGACGAACCCGCTTGGCAGGCAAGGCCTTCGCCGCAAGCACAACCCGCGCAGCGGGCCGGCGGGCCCGCGCAACAGATCGAACAGGACGCACATGTGCGTCGGATCCGCCCGAACGGCGGATGCGAAAGGAGAGAACATGACCAGAATCGCGGTGCTCGGCCTGGGGGCGATGGGGCTTCCCATGGCGACGCGGCTCGCAAAGGACTTTGACGTCCTCGCCTACGACGTCTCGGACGAACGGCGCAAGCTGGCCGAAAAGGCCGGGTTGAAGGTCGCGGCCGGCACGCCGGAGGCGGTCGAAGGGGCCGACGTCGCCCTCGTCGCCGTGCGAAACGCCGCCCAACTCGAGGCCCTGCTCTACGGCCCAGGGGGAATCGTGGCGGCTCTTCCCAAGGGCGCCGTCGTCATTCTGACCTCCACTGTGGGAATCGCGGCGGCCGAATCAGTCGCCGCCCGGCTGGAAAAAGACGGGATAGGGCTGGTGGACGCCCCCGTCTCCGGCGGGCCGACTCGCGCGGGCGAAGGCGACCTCCTCGTGGCATGCGGAGCCCTCCCGCGCGATTTCGAGAAAGTCCGCGAGGTTCTCGAGGCGATGGCCGGCAAGCTGGTTCTCGTCGGCGACGAGCCGGGCAAAGGCCAGGCTCTCAAGACGGTCAACCAGCTTTTGTGCGGCGTGCACATCGCGGCCGCGGGAGAGGCCCTCGCGCTCGCGGGCAAGCTTGGACTCGATCAGCGCACCGCGCTCGAAGCGCTGATGTCCGGGGCCGCGGAGTCGTTCATGCTGGGGCATCGCGGGCCTCGCGCCATCGAGGCCTACGAGGGCGGCGACCCCGACGTCGCCTCGCGCTTGGACATTTTCGTCAAAGACATGGGAATCGTGACGTCCGCGGCGAAGGACGCGGGCATGGCCGTTCCCGTGGCGGCTGCCGCCGAACAGCTTTACCTCATGGGGTATGTGCGCGGTCAGGGGGCCATGGACGATTCGACGGTCATCCGTGTTCTCGCCCCGGATTCGGAGGGCTGAGGCGCAAGCCGGCTTGCGCGGAGGATCGGAGCGTGCCGTCGCTCAAGACGTGGAGGGCCGAGGCCGGCCGCGGCCCTCGGCCAGGTGCAGCAAGGGCACTGGGCGCGCAGACAGCCGGCGGGCCGGTCAGGGCTTTTCGAAAGGCCTCCCGCTGCGCGCGCGGATCAGCATCGTGACCGCGCGGGTGGCCATGAAAAGGCCCGCGTAGGCCGTCCACAGGGCGGCGAACAGGAGCGAGGTGGGCACTCCTGGCCACACGGCGTGCGCCCGCCCGAGGGCCCACGCGACCGGAGCGAAGATCGCAAGCGAGGCGAGCATGAACCAGGCGAGCCGCCGCGTGTCGAGGGCGCCGATGAGGACGCCGTCGAGGATGTAGGCGACGGAGGCGACGGGCAGGCAGCATGCGGCGACGATGAGAGAGAGCGTCGCCAAGCCGCCGACTCCGGCTTCCGCGCCCATAGCCGATGGCAGCGCAAAGCTCGCCGCGGCGAGCGCCGTGCCGAGAACCGCCCCCGTGACGACGCCGAAGCGCAGGCAGCGATCGAGGACTTCGCGCACGGCGTCCGCGCGGCCTTCGGACGCCCCCATGGCGGTGGCGACGAGGATCTGCGCCGCGGTTGCCAGAGAGTCGAGCCCGTAGGCGGCGAAATGCCAGACCGTCATCGTGATCTGATTCGCCGCGAGAGACTCGGCTCCCAGATCTGTGGCCACGGCGATCTCGGCCAGCATGACCGCGCGCAGGCACAGGGTTCGGACGATGAGCGGGCCGGCCTGGCCCAGCGCCGAAACGATCCCGCCGCGGGTGGGCATGAGCGACGCGCCCTCCTTGCGGGCGATTCTCGATATCTGCCAGGCCATCCACAGGCCCATTCCGGTCTGGACGATCGCCGTTCCGGCACCGGCGCCGGCGACGCCCCAGCCGAGCGGATAGATGAGGGCGTAGTTGACGGGGATGTTGGCCAAAGCGCCGGCCGTCGCGGCGTACATCGGCCGCTTCGTGTCTCCGAAACCGCGAAGCGTGCCGGTTGCGGCGAGGACGAGGAGCATCCCCGGAAGGCCGGGCGAGGATGCGCGAAGGTAGCGTTCGGCTTGCGCGAGAGTCGCTGCGTCCGGGCCGAAGAGCCTCAAGACCGGCTCCCCGAAGGCGAAGAGGACGAGGGCCAGCCCTGCGCCGATGCCCAGGGCGAGCCACATTCCCTCGATTCCCTGCCGGGCCGCCTCGCCTCGCCTGCCCGCTCCCACGAGCTTTCCGGCGGCCGACGTCGTCGCGTACGCGAGAAATATGCACAGGCCCACGACCGTCGACATGATCGTCGAGGAAAGCGACAGCCCCGCAAGCGGGAGCGTGCCGAGGTGCCCGACCATCGCGGTGTCCGAGGCGAGCAGCAGAGGCTCGGCCAGCAGAGTGGCGAGCGAAGGCAGGGCGTATGCACGAATTTGACGGTCGAGGATCCGTCCGCGGTCGGGTGAGGTCACCCGGCTAGACTAACCCCGCGGAGGTAGGCAGGCCAGTAACTTCAAGTGCAACTTGAGGTAAGGGCGTGTCTCACCATCGTGGATATCTCGCGGTCGGCCGCCGCCGCTTTCCACTCCTGTGGACAGACTTGGGGACGGAATCGAGGGCTTCTCACCCCTGTTGTCCACAGATGTGGACAGAGAAGCCGCAGTCTGTGGATTCTCGGCATGCAATATCCACATGGGGTCCACATGCCGCCCACAGCGTCGGCGGCGTGTCTCCACAAGTTATCCACAACTGGGGGTGATACGAGTTTGTGGACGGACGCCTGGGCGATACCCTTGGATGGCCGAAAGCGAGGGCGGGCATGGGCTGTCAAACTCAATTCCATCACCGGCCAATTCCCGCGTCGTCGCTGGCTGTCCACCGTGTCGATCACCGATAAGCGAGGCCAATGTGAGCATTGTGAGCGAGGGGGCTCAGGGCGGTTCCTCTTTCGAGCGGGTCCCGCCGCAGAACGTCGATGCGGAGATGTCCGTTTTAGGGGGCATGATGCTGTCGAAGGACGCCATCGCCGACGTCATCGAGATTCTCCGCTCCACGGACTTTTACAGGCCGGCGCACGCCTCCGTGTACGACGTCGTCGTTGAGCTGTTCGGACGCGGCGACCCCGCCGACGCCGTGACCGTCGGCGCCGAGCTGAAGAGGAAGGGCGAACTGGAGCGCATCGGAGGCCTTCCCTATCTTCATACGCTTGTGGCGACGGTCCCGACGGCCGCCAATGCCGCATATTACGCGGGCATCGTGCGCGAGCAGGCGCAACTGCGCTCCCTTGTGGAGGTCGGAACGCGGATCGTCCAGCTTGGATACACGACGGACGGCGCGGACGTCGAGGGCCTAGTCAATCTGGCGCAGTCGGAGGTTTTCGCGGTTTCGGAGCAGCGCAATTCGACGGACTACGTCACCCTCGAACAGGTGGTTCCCGAACTTTACGAGGAGTTGGAGCGCAACGCGAACCGCGACGGCGGGCTGGACGGCGTGCCCACGGGCTTTTCGGAGCTTGACGCGAAGCTCAACGGGCTGCGCGCGGGCCAGATGATCATCATCGCGGCGCGTCCGGGCGGCGGCAAATCGACCTTGGCGATGGACATCTGCCGCTCGTGCGCCGTCCACAACAACAAGGCCGCCGCCTACTTTTCGTTGGAGATGAACCGGACGGAGCTCTCGATGCGGCTGCTCGCGGCCGAATCCCGTGTGTTTCTCGACCGGATGATCAAGGGCGAGCTGGAGACCCGGGACTGGCAGGAGATCGCCCGAACCCTCGACAAGATCTCGCAGGCGCCCCTCATCGTAGACGATTCGCCGAATATGACGATGGGGGAGATTCGCGCCAAGTCGCGCCGGATGAAGCAGCAGTTCGACATTCAGCTCATCGTCATCGACTATTTGCAGCTGTTGACGTCGGGCGGAAAGTCGGTGGAGTCTCGCCAGCAGGAGGTTTCCGAGTTCTCCCGTTCGATCAAGCTTTTGGCCAAGGAGCTTGAGATACCGATCGTCGCCGTCGCCCAGCTCAATCGAGATTCGGAAAAGCGCAACGACAAGCGCCCGCAGGTTGCGGACCTTCGCGAGTCGGGCTCGTTGGAGCAGGACGCCGACGTCGTGCTTCTCATCCACCGCGAGGACATGTTCAACGAGAACACGGAAAAGCAGGGCATGGCCGACATCATCATCGGCAAGCAGCGTTCGGGCCCGACGGGGATCGTGGAACTGGCGTTCCAGGGGCATTTCTCGCGTTTTGCGGAGGTCGCTGACTGACCGCGGAAGGACGTCGGCGGCGTCGCCGTGCCGCAGCGGAGCGTGCCGCAATCGGTTGACGCCTCTGCGCCGCGGACAAAGCCGTCCCGGCGGCACGTCCATCGGGGCCGCCGGGGCGGGTGGCGGCACGATTCAGCCGCGCCGCCGAAGCATCGCGTCAATCAGCCGCGGTAGGCCCCCTGCCACGCCCAGTCGTAGGTCGTGCGAGCGGGAACCCTGCCTTTGATGGCCGCGGTCACCATGTCCTTTGCGACGCGGACGGCGTCCTCGATCGCCGCGCCCTTGGCGAGCTCGGCGGTGACGGCCGCCGCCAGCGTGCAGCCCGCTCCGGAGACCTTGTACTCGCCGATCTTCGGCTCGGCGAACACGGCCGCCTTCTCGCCGTCCCAGAGCAGGTCGACGGCGTCCGGCCCGGGGAAGTCCACGCCGCCCTTGACGACCACGTGCTTCGGGCCGAGGGCGCTGATCCTGCGTGCGGCCTCCGTCATGTCCTCGATCGTTTCAAGCTTGTCCATCCCGGCCAGCGTGCACGCCTCGAAATAGTTCGGCGTGGCCACCGTGGCGAGCGGGAGAATCTTGGCTTTCAGGGCCTCGTCCGTGGATGCCCCTAGCTCCCCGCCCTTGCAGATGAGCACAGGGTCGAGGACGACGTTCTTCCACCCCTGGCTCTTGAGCCCTTCCTCGACGACGTCGATCGTCTCCGGCGTTCCGAGCATGCCGATCTTCACCGTGTCGATGTCCCGAATTCCGAGGGCGGCCTCGATCTGGTCGTGTATGAGCTCGGGGGCGATCGGGACGAAACGATGGTTGAAGTCGTTCTTCGGATCGACGGAGACGATGCACGTCAGGGTTCCCATGCCATAGACGCCCAGCTGGTGGAAAGTTTTGAGATCGACCTGGATTCCGGCGCCGCCGGTCGCTTCAGACCCGGCAATGACATAGGCGTACGTGACCATAATGCTCCTTAGTTAGCGGCCCGCGAAAGCGGGCGTGCGGCAATCTGCCGCGACGTCGGTACGATACTAGTACGCCAGGCGGGGCGCTGTCGTTGGCGCTTCTCACGGTTTGCCGGTAGTCCTTTCCAGTTTCCGTCGGCCGCATCGGGGCCGAGTCGAAACCGGGGCGGTCCGCTACCGTGCAGCTCTCTCCATCGTCTCGGGGTGGTACCCGGTGCGCCCGGCCTCGCCGCGGTCGAGCGAGTCGATCGCTTCGACGTCGGCGGGGGTGAGGGCGACGTCGGCGGAAGCGAAGTTCTCCGCTATCCGGGCAGGCGTGACGGACTTGGGGAAAACGATGTGCCCCTTGGCGAAATGCCAGGCGAGAACCGCCTGAGCGGGCGTGCAGCCGTGTGTGGAGGCAATGTTCGCGACGACCGGGTTGTCCGCTATCGCGCCGCGCACGAGGGGCGCCCACGCTTCGACGGCGATGCCGCTGTCGCGGCAGAACTGCGCCACCTCGCGGTTTTGGAACAGCGGATGCAGCTCGATCTGGTTGACCGCGGGAACCGTGCCCGACTCGTCGATGAGCAGCTGCAGATGGTCGCGCTCGAAGTTCGAGACGCCGATCGAGCGTGCGCGGCCGTCCTCGACGAACTCCTCCATGGTCTTCCACGCGGCGAGATACCCGGTCCCGTAGAGGTTGGGCAGCGGCCAGTGGATGAGGAACAGGTCTACGTAGTCGAGCCCGAGCTTCGTCAGGGATTCCGCGAAAGATTCGCGCGCGCGATCCGGGGCGTGGTTGCCGTTGTCGAGTTTCGTTGTGACGAACAATTCCTCGCGGGGGACGGGCGACGCCGCTATCGCCGCCCCGACCTCCGCCTCGTTGCCGTACATCTGCGCAGTGTCGATGTGCCGGTAGCCGATCGAGAGGGCGTGCTCGACCGTCCGTTGCGTGTCCTCCCCTGTGATCTTGTATGTGCCGAAGCCGAGTTGGGGGATCGTGTGGCCGCTGTTGAGGGTGATGTTTCGAATGCTCATGTCTCTATTCTCTTGGCTTTTCGGCCTCGACGGAAGCGGCGCTGGTTCGGCAGAGCCTGGCTTTTTGCCGGAGCGCGGCCGTTCGGCTAATGTCCCAGGGGTTTCAATGCCGGGCAGGACGCCTTCGTGCAAAGCCTGGCCGTTCGGCGAATGCCCGCCGGTTCCGCGTCCCCGCGATTCGTCGAAGGCCGGGCTAGGCCGGGCGCTGTTGATCGGTTGCCATTTCAGCCTTCTATTCGATGGTGTGGCCATAGCGGCCGACTCTCGCTTTGCGGAAGCCTTGAGCCGAGTTGGCGTCTTGCTCCTCGAGCGCTTTTGCCGCTTGGGTCAGCGCCTCGGCATGCTGGTCGAAGCGACTGGTGAGAATCGTGCGCGTCTTCGTCAGGGCATTGGCGGCACGTTCGGCGGCTGCGCCGAGATTTGTTCCCGTAAGCTGATCGTTGGATGCTCGTGCTTGGACTTCGCCCGACATGGCGCGGATGCGCGCGGACATGTCGGTCACCTTCGCTCCTGCCTGCTTGACGGCCGTCGGATTGATGGCGGTTTCCTTCATAGTCAGTGCTCCTTTGTGGGAAGTATGCATGTTTTGATAAATGCTGATACGTGTTGAATGGATAATTTGGGAGAAGCAGTTTAGGGAATGTAAGGGAAGCGTGAGGAGGTCAAGCGATTATGGATTGAGTCAGAACCACTGGTTACCGCACTCTTCCCAATGCTACTGTTGTCCTTTGTTGAGAAATTGCTCGATGGCGTGGCTTGTTCGCCGAACCGTGCTGTTTGGCTGCTTTTTGTGGGTGACGTTGGCGTTGTGGAATTGTCGCTTGGCGTCCCTGCCGGCCAGACTTCGTGTTCGAGGTGGATGGGGGCGCGGCCTGTGGTGCGGAGGCGTTCGGGGAGGACTTCTGTGCCGTCGGGCCAGTCTTCCCAGGTCTCGCCTTTGGCGCATCCTGTGTTGACAATAATTACTGTGGCTTTGTCGTATCCAAGCTCAACGTATCCGCCGGTTCCGGGGTGGCTGAAGACGGCGATGTGGTCGTTGCGGCGGGAGTTGCGGATTTGCCTGACCCCGGGTTTGTCGTATCCGAGGGGTTTGAGGGTCTTGTAAACGCGTTCGACGGCCTGCCTCCACTGGGATTCTTTGATTGGCCCGGCGGTGGCAAAGTCCCAGGACTCGGTGACGTATCCGTCCGGGCAGTTCACCGTTGAAGATGTTGAGACTTGCGGAATGCCTTTCTTCTGTGGTGGGTTCCATTGCCCGACGCCGTATTCGCGGGTGAGGAGGTCTTGGATCTTGAGCTCGAGTTGGATTGCGTTGCGTCGTGCATCGACGAGGGGGATGGCCCGGGTGGGCGAAACGGTCCCTTCGCCCTCGCCGTGTCCGGGTTCTGGCGTTGCCCCGCATGCTGCCATGATGACTCCTAAGGTTGCCAGAAGGGATGAGATTTTGCGTGTTTTCTTTGTCATTGGTGCCTCCTCGGTTACGGATGTCGGCGACTCAATCGTCTTTGACGGCGACGCCGTCGCCGATGAGGATGCTTGCCTGGTTGTAGGTGGATGTGTATCCCTTGTTCATGTACTCGGAATGGCCTTCCGAGTACTCGTATTCGGTGCCGTCCGGAGCAGTCCAGTCGTCGCAGCTCCAGTGGGTGAATTCTTTGCTGTAAGACGGGTCGCCGCCGAATCTGCCTAGATCGGCGACTCCGTCCCATGCGGCTTCGCCGAGACCCGTGTGGCCGGGAAGCATGTTGAGGTCCTTGTTGTTCATCGTCGTCACCCCCGGAGAGCCGGAGAACATGGCGTCGTCTGCGACCGTCGAGTGCTGCAGCGCCCAGCCGGTCGCCGACGACCCGTAAGAATGGCCCGAGGCGACCAGATGCGGGTCGCCCGAATGGGGGGCCTGGACCGCGTAGAGCATGTCGGCTCCCGACTTTCCGCCGACCTCGACCTGATGGTTCCCGGCCACCGAGTGATTCGGCGTCCCGATCTCGCCCCAGCGCGGAGCGTCGTAATTGAGAACGGTGATGCCGGCGACCTGCTCGTTCCGTCCTTTTCGATCTAGTATGTCCTCCCCTTGCGCAAGGACGTTGTCGACGCCGGAGACGCCCGACCCCCACCCTTTGCCCTTGCCCATGAGGTGGGATTCGACGGTGGCCGTCATTCCCGGGGTGTGGACCGCGACGTGGTCGGCGTTGTCGATGTCGCCCGAGCCGACGGCCGCCCACAAGTGGTCGCCCTTGAATGCGTCCAAGCTGACCAAAGAATGCGTCCCGTCCGGCGCTCCGCCGAACTTCCGTTTGACTGACAGCAAGTCGCGGTGCTTCTCTTTGAGGATCCTAAGTTTTGTTTCTCTTCGTCCCAGCTGGTTCCCTCGATCGAAGAACTGCCGTGTTCCTCCATGTAGGCTAGATTGCTCTGTGCCTTCGCTATACGAGCATTCAGTTCGGAGAGCATGGGGTCGATGCGGCGGCGGTTGGCTCGGTCGCGCACGGCGAAGGGCACGCCGCCGAGGTTGCCGACCCAATCGGGGTGCATTACCTCGATTCGCTGCTGCTCCTCGGGCGAGAGGGAGGTCCACCAGTCGTTGACCTCCTCGACATTCCACGACGGATTCGGCTTGGCCACGCCGTGCGAAAGAATCGCCTTGCTCGCCTCCTTTGCCCTCTCCAAAAGGTCTTCAACGACCTTGTACGCCAGGCCCAACGCGTTGACGATCGCGGCGGCCTCGCGCATGATCAATTCCCCCTCAAGCGTCTCGTTGACTTTCTCTTCTGGAACTCGGTCGTCGGGAATGAACACCCTTCCTCGAGTGCTGATGTTGCAGCCATCGGCATCCGCGCGCCGCTTGAGGTCCTTGGCCTTCCTGGCCACGGCGTCGGCCTCGTCGGCCGCTGCCAAGAAGTCGTGAGCGGCCCGTTCGAACTGCTTGTACACGTCGCCGACGTCGTCCACAAGCGCCCTGCGTGCCCGAGCCTCGGCTTCAGCGCATGCGCCGAGGAACTTGTCGGTGAACAAACGCTGTGACTCGTCATGGACCTGCTCGAGATCGCGGGCGTTTTTTACAAGCACAGAGCGAAAGGCCCTTAAACCTCCGCTCTTCCATGTCAAGATATCCTGAAACGTGATCATTGCCCGATCCTTTCTGGTGCGTAACCGGAATGTCATGAACTCTATCATGCTTTTCATATGTGAGCATGGGAAATAATGCCCATTGCATTTTCGTTCATTGCCTGCCAAGAACTTCTGTTGAGCAGGCAATTTGCTGGGAGCGAGCGGGATTGAACGGCGTCTTCGTGGACTGCGATTTGCCTTTCTGTCGATCTAAACCGCGCCGTGCTTTCAGTCCGTGCCGCGCATTGCGAGGCCGAGGGAGTCGGCGGTAAGCGCCGAGGCTTCCGGTATGGCGATCATCGACTCGTCGGCCACCCGATCATGGTTCGACTCCGCCGAATACTCCGATTCCGCCCTGCCCGCGTGCCAATACCCTATGATGAGCTGGTTTCGCCGCGGCACACCCCGGTCGCGCAGGTCTTTGCGCATGTCGCGGACCACGTGGGACTCCGCCGAAACCCAGGCGAAAACGCCGCTGAGGTCCGGCGGGAGCTCGAGATCCTTCCCGGCCTCCGTCAGCAGGCGCGACGCCGCCGGATCCGCACCTCGCCGGTGCAGCCACCGCACGGACACGCCGGGCGGGCACGCGAGCGGCTGCTCGTCGGCCTCGGCGTCGACCTCGATGAGCGCAACGCCCCGCTGCTCCTCGGGCAGAGTTTCCAGGATCGCGGCAAGTGCTGGAACTCCCGTGTCGTCGGCCATGAGGAGAATCCAGTCGCAGGCCCGAGGGAGCCTGCCGCCCCCGCCGACGGCGCCTATGACGTCTCCCGGACGGGCGGACTCCGCCCAGGAGGAGGCCAAGCCCGCGCCGTGCCGCACGAAGTCGACGTCCATCCAGGATTCCTCCACGCTGTAGGCGCGGACCGTGTACGTTCTGACCCTTTCGCGCTGGCCCGGCGCATAGGCGTACCGCCCGCGCTCGCCGAATTTCGGGAGGTCGAGCACGGGCCCGTCGGGGAAGAACAACTTGACGTTTGGAACCCTGGGGCGGCTGAGATAGCCCGCCACGGCCGGGCCTGCGAAACGTATTCTCCGCATCGAGCGGGTGACGTCGCTGACCTTTTCCACGACGATGGCGGCGGGCAGCCCCTCCGTGGCTATGGAGTGCTCGTGGTGTTCGTGGCGTTCATGCTTCTCGTGGCGCTCGCGGCCTTCGCGCCGTTTGTGGGGGCCGCTGCCAGCAGGGGCGTCGTTGTCGTTATGGTCGGCATTTCCTTTTGCGTCAGGCATTTCTGACCTTTCCTTGAATTGTCTGCTTTGTCTGGTCTGCGCGGCCGATGGGTTGCGCGGTGGATGGTGCGTGGAGGATGGGCTGCGCGGCGGAGGGATCGGGGGCGGACGGCTCGCGCTGCGGATGGTTTGCACTGCGGACGGTTTGCCGGGCGTCAAGCGGCACGACTAGCGGGAGCCCCGTGTGAGGGTCGGGAATGCACATGCAGGAGATTCCGTAGATTTCGTCGATGAGCTCCGCCGTGACGATTTCGGCCGGCGCGCCGGTGGCTGCGATGCGCCCTTCCTTCATGACGATGAGATGGGTGGCGTAGCGGAATGCGAGATTGAGGTCGTGGAGCACCGTAACCAGCGTGAAATCGCCGGATTCGTGGAGGCTGCGGCAAAGGTCGAGCACCTCGAGCTGGTGGGCGATGTCCAGGTACGTGGTCGGTTCGTCGAGAAGGAGAAGAGGGGTCTCCTGCGCCAGCACGAGCGCGATCCAGGCGCGTTGGCGTTGCCCTCCGGAGAGGCTGTCGACCGCGCGGTCGGCCAGCTCGAGCGTCCGAGTCGCGGCCAATGCGGCGTCGACGGCGGCGTCGTCTTTCGCCGACCACTGCCTGAAGAACGACTGGTGGGGAAACCGCCCGCGGGCGACGAGGTCGCGCACCGTGATGCCGTGGGGCGCGTTTGAGCTTTGAGGAAGGAGGCCGAGCCTGCGCGCGACCTTCTTCGCCGGGTAGGAGGCGATTTCCCTTCCGTCGAGCAGCACCGTGCCCTCGCGCGGTTCGAGGAGGCGCGACAGAGCGCGCAAAAGGGTCGATTTTCCGCACGCATTCGGCCCGATGACGGCCGTGAAGGATTGGGCGGGCACTTCGACGTCGAGCTCTCGGCTGACCGTCGTGTTCCCGTAGGCCAGGTGCAGGCCGCGGCCGACGAGCGGGTTGCCCGCGCCGCCTTTCGTTCTTTTGACGCCGTCCATTCTCCTCTTTCGGATCGAGAGCCGCGAAAGCCTTCGGCTCAGTCTGGTCGAGTCGGTCTGATTGGATCAGTCCTTGCCTTTGCCGCCTACACCCGTCGGCGACCGGGCGATGAGCCACAGCAGATACACGCCGCCGATCAGCGCGGTCGCCAGGCCGACGGGCACGTCGACGCCCACGGGCACGCGCATCGAGGCGACGTCGGCGGCCGTGAGCATCGTTGAGCCCATGAGCGCCGATGTGAAAATGTGGAGGCGCCCGCTGCGGGTCAGCCTTGCCACGGCCTGCGGCGCGGCCAGAGCGACGAAGGCGATGGGGCCGGTGGCCGCCACCGCGGTCGACGTCAGGGCAACCGCGGCGAGCATTGCGGCGACCCTCAGGCGCTCGGGCCGGATCCCCGCCTGCGTCGCCTGGTCGTCGCCCATCTCCAATATGTCGAGGCGCCGCGACATTCCGCACAGCGCAGGCACAAGGAGGGCAACGGCGACGGCTACGACAAGCGCCTGCTCCCATGTGCGTGCGTTGAGCGAGCCGGACAGCCACATCGACGCGAGGGCGGTTTGCTCGGCATCGCCGTAGGCGAGCAGGAGCGAGTTGACGGCCGTCAAGAAAGAACTGACGCCGATGCCCACGAGAACCAGTTGGTATCCGGTGCTGTGCCCGGCGCGCCGCGCGAGCAGGTAAACGGCCGTCGCGGTCGCCATTCCGCCGCAAGTCGCCGCAAACGCCGTTTCTCGGGCTTCGCCTGCGAGCACCGCCACGCTGACGATGCCTCCCGTCGCGGCCCCCGTGGTGAAGCCGATGACGTCGGGTGAGCCCAAAGGGTTGCGAGAGACCGATTGGAAAACCGCGCCGGCCGCCCCGAGTGCGGCTCCCACTGCCAAGGCGGCGACGAATCTGGGGAGGCGGACGGTCTCGACGATGCGCACAGTCTGTTCGTCGCCGGAGTGTCCGAAAAGGACCTTGACGATTTCCTCGGCCCCGATGGGCGTGCTGCCCGTGCCGATGTGCACGAGGCCGACGGCTGCGAGAAGCGCCGCGGCCGCCGCGCCGACGACGAGGGCGCTCCTTGTCGCCTCCAGGCGAACGGGGCCCGCCGCGATCCTGATTTTGCCCCGGGCCTTCCTTCCGCCGCGCGAAATAGGCGGGTGCCTGACTTTCCCGCTCACGTCCGCCCCTTCTCCGTTCACGTCTGCCCCTTTCCCGCTCACAGGCCCAACACCTTGCCGCGCCGAACGAGCCAGACGAAGAAGGGCGCTCCGATGATGCTCGTCATCGCACCCACCCCAACTTCCCCTGGATAGACGACGATCCGCCCCAGCGTGTCCGAGGCCAGCGTCGCCGTTGCGCCGAGAAGCGCCGAGAAAGGGAGAAGGCGCCGGTGGTCCGTTCCCGCCAGCGCCCGCGCCGCATGCGGGCAGGCCATCCCGACGAAGACGACGGGGCCCGCAGCGGCCGTCGCGCCTCCCGCGAGCACGATGATCGCGAGGTTCGTCAAAGCCGACGTGGCTCGGGACTTGACGCCCAGCGCCTTCGACATGTCCGCGCCCAGCGTCGCGGCATTGAGCGACGGCGCCAGCGCGAAGGAGGCGGCCGCCCCCGCGGCCAGGCAGGCGATGAGGACGGGAAGGTTGTCCCAGCCGCGTCCCGCCAGCGATCCGAGCGCCCAATTCCTGTAGATCTGCTGCACCCAGGCGGGCTGGGCCAGGAGCAGAATCGTGTTGAGCGCCCACAACACGATCGACAGGGCGGCGCCCGCGAGGATGAGGCGCGTCGGGTTGGTTCCGGCCGTCTCGGCGCGCCCCAGCCTGTGAACCAAGGCCCCGGTCAGCGCGGCGCCGATGAAAGCGAACCAGACGTAGACGGCCACGTGCGAAGCGCTCGTGAAGAACAGGCCGACGATCACCCCGGAGGCTGCGCCCTGGCTGATGCCGAGCGTTCCCGGCTCGGCCAGGGGGTTGCGCGTCAGTGATTGCGCGAGCGCCCCGGCCAGGCCCATGCATGCGCCGGCCATAATTGCCGTGAATGTGCGCGGAAGCCTCAGTTCGCGCACCACCAAGTGGGCGTCGTTCTTCGGATCGAAGTCGAAAAGCGCGTCCCAGACCTCGGGCAGCGGCACGAGCCGCGAGCCTGTCGCGATGCTCGCGGCCGCAAGCGCGACGAGCAGGCCGGTTGACAGCGCCGCCCAAGGCAGCAGGCCGAAGGCTCGGAGGCCTCGGGGCCTGCCTGCGCGGAGACCGTCGGATTCGCGTGTGCCCGGGGGGTTCGGCCCGCCTTCGGAGCCGACGGCGGAGTTGCGTTCTCCGCCGGCCCCGAAGGCCTCGGCCACGGCGCGCCCGTCAGCCACCGAGTCGCTTGACGACGGCGTCGATCATTTGCTTGCCGGAGTAATAGTCGATCCTGAACGACGTGGGGCCGAGCCCGTAGACCTGCTTTGATTTGACCGCCGGCATGTTGGCGACCACCGGGTCGGCCAGGAAGGAGGACTCGGTCTTCTGGTCTCCCGTCAGGAGGAAGACGGTCTGGGGATTGACGGCTTTCGTCAGGTTCTCATGAGTGACAAAGGAAAAGTCGCCGCGCTTGTCTTTCCTCGCTTCGAGGTCGGCGGGCGCTTCGACGATCCTGAAGCCGAGCTTTTCCAAAAGCCTGCTTTGGGGCCCGCTTTTCTTGGCCACGCCCTGCTCCTTGCCCGGGCCGTTGTAGGAAACGACAGCGGCGTTGCCCTCGGGCGCCTTGATCTTTTTGGCGGCGTCGGCGACGTACTTGTCGAAGTCCGCGGTCGCTTTCTTGGCGTTGGCCTCCTGACCGGTGGCCTCTCCGAGTTGCTTCGACAGCTCTTGCCACGTTTGCTTCGAATAGTCGACGACGATCGTCGGGTACTGGGCGGCTATCTCCTTGTAATGGTCGATGGCGCTGTCCGCTCCCGAGCTCGCGATGACCACGAGGTCGGGATTGGCCGCAATGAGGGCCTCCTTGTCGAATTTGAGGTTGGGGTAGAGGACGTCGACGCCTTTTTTCTTGGCGATGGAGGACCACTGGGAGAAGAAGCCCTTGTCGTCGGTTATGTTCGACGGGGTCGTGGCGGCCGAGGCCTTGACCGGAGCGTCGATGGCCAGAAGGGTCCCCGTGAGGGTCACCGACGTCGACACGATTCTCTTAGGTTTGCTTTTGAGCGTCAGCTCCCCTTTTTCATGCTTGATTTTCCGAGGCCAGGTCCCGGATTCCGCTCCCGAGGAGTTCGATGCTCCGTCCGACGACGTCGCGTCTTTCGAGTCCGAGGAGCACGCCGACAAGAACGTTGTCAGCGTAAAAAGAAGCGCTGCAAGAACGCGCGAGAGGCGAGATGTCATACTTCTCTCCCTGTGATGCCGAGTGCCGTTTCCGGCGCGATGTAAAGATAGGTAGAGTCAGGGTAGCAGTCCCTTACTCACGAGGGAAAGGGGGTGCAGGACCCATGTGCGAAAGCACCCACTGCGTAGAGGCGCTCGGCCCGGCCGCGCCTCGCGCCCGGGCGGCGAGACGCCTCGGCGAATTCTCCGCAACGGCCCAGCCGGGGCCGGAGGCAGGCCGCTACTTGGCGTTGCCCGCCTTGTCCCGCTTGGACTTCTTCTTGCGGCGCGGCTCCTTGCCCGTGACGTACCTGACCACGGCGTCGGCGACCTTGTCGACGACGCGCGGGTCGAACACTCCGGGGATGATGTAGTTGGAGTTGCGTTCCTCGTCGCTGACGACGTCCGCCACGGCGATGGCTGCCTGGCGGAGCATTTCGTCGTCGATCTTCGATGCGCCGGCGTCGAGCATTCCCCGGAAGAGGCCGGGGAAGACGAGGACGTTGTTGATCTGGTTCGGGAAGTCGGAGCGGCCGGTGGCGACTATGGCGGCGTGGCGGCCCGCGGCGATGGGGTCGACTTCCGGCGTCGGGTTGGCCATGGCGAAGACGATCGCGTCGTCGGCCATCGTGGCGATGTCGTCCCCGGTGAGGATGTTGCCGGAGGAGACGCCGATGAGCACGTCCGCGCCGACGAGCGCCTCCTTGAGCGATCCTTCGAAGCCGCGGGGGTTGGTGTTCTGCGCCAGCCAATTGCGGTGAGGGTTGGCCTCTTCGCGGAAGGGGCCGAGGGCGCCGTTGCGGCCGCAGCCGATGACGTCGGTCGCCCCGTGGAGCATGAGGAGGCGGATGATCGCCGAGCCGGCGGCGCCGACGCCGGAGACGACGATCCGTGCGTCTTCGATGCGCTTGCCGACGAGCTTGAGGGCGTTGATGAGCGCCGAGAGGGTGACGATCGCGGTTCCGTGCTGATCGTCGTGGAACACCGGGATGTCGAGCTCTTCGCGCAGGCGCTCCTCGATTTCGAAGCATCGGGGCGCCGAGATGTCTTCCAGGTTGATCCCGCCGTAGACCGGGGCGATGGCCTTGACGATGGAGATGATCTCCTCGGTGTCCTTGGTGTCGAGGCACACGGGCCACGCGTCGACGTCGCCGAATCGCTTGAACAGGGCCGCCTTGCCCTCCATGACCGGCAGGGCCGCCTCGGGGCCGATGTCGCCGAGGCCGAGGACGGCGGTTCCGTCAGTGACCACCGCGACGGCGTTTCCTTTGACGGTCAGGCGCCGCGCCTCGGCCGTGTTCTTGTGGATCGCCTTGCACACGCGCGCGACGCCGGGCGTGTAGACGCGGGCGAGGTCCTGCCGGGTGCGAAGGGGATTCTTGAGCTCCACCGAAATCTTGCCGCCGATGTGCGCCTGCATTGTGGCGTCGGAGACCTCTTCGACGACGGTTCCGACCATCATCTCGATGTTGCCCCGAACCTCCTGGACGTGGGCGGTGGTGACGCAGTCGCAGGGGACCCAGACGATCAGATGCTTCTCCAGCGACTCGACCGTGTCGATTCCGGTCACGAGGCCTCCGGCGTCCGCGACCGCCTCGACGAGGTGTTGCGTGGCCCGCGGGTGGGCGGGAACGCTCACGCGAAGGGTAACGGTGTAGCTGGGACTCGGCATTGCCATAGGAACCGCCTTCATTCAGGACGCCTGCACCGCTCTTTGGCACGCCCGCGCTTCCTTGGGACAACCCGCACTGCGACGTCGGAAAACAAACGCCTCTATGATAATGCCTTGTGCGGCGAACCGCACCGCGAGGCTGTTCGCTCCGGATTGCCGGCGTAGTCTCGTCGGTTGCCTGCATAGTCTCGTCGGTTGCCGACACCGCCCCGGCGGCTGCCTGCGCGTCTTCGATGATCGCCGGTGCGCAAACCTTTGCCGTGCGGTGCGCTCAGCTTTTCAACGATCCTGGTGTTCCAGTGTTGTCACATCGACACGTTTAGCCCTGTTCCCCCGAAAACGCTTGCCGTTTAGGCCGTCCGTTTTCAGACGAAATGACGCGATGTTCACAGGCGGGCGGATTAGACTCGGGCCATGTACGACGCGACGTTCAGCCTGCCGGGGCACACAATGATCGAGCACTCGCTTTGGGTTCCGCTCGATCGCTTCGGGGCCTTGTCCCGTTTTGCAGGGGACGAAACGGCGGCAATCCCGGAGAAGATCGAGCTCTTCGCACGCGAATATGTGAGGCACGGCAACGAGAAACTGCCGCGGCTCGTCTATTTTCAGGGAGGGCCGGGATTCGGCGGCCCCAGAATGGCGCCGATCGGTTCGTGGCTCGACACCGCGCTCAACCACTACCGCGTGGTCCTGCTCGACGAGCGAGGCACCGGCCGCTCCCATCCCATCGAGGCGCAGGCCGTTTCCGCCGTCGGGCCGACCTCCGTGCAAGCCGCCTTCATTTCCTGTTTCCGCCAGGATTCCATAGCCGCCGACGCCGAGGACCTCCGCCTCGCCTTCGGGGGCGAACCCTGGGCGGTGCTCGGCCAGAGCTTCGGAGGCTTCGTCGTCACCGCCTGCCTTTCCCAAGCACCGCAAGGCCTGTCCGAAGCTTTCATCACCGCCGGGCTTCCGTCGGTTGAAGGGCATGCCGACGACGTCTACCGGCTGACCTACGCCCAAACCGACGTGCGCAACCGTGAGTTTTTCGCCCGGTATCCCGGCGACGAGCCGGTCGCGTGGAGCGTGGCCAAGCACCTGGCCGACGTCGAGGAGCGCCTGCCGACCGGCGAGCGGCTCACACCCGGCCGATTCCGCCAGATTGGCATCTGCCTCGGCCGCTCCTACGGGCTGGAGCAGCTGCATTTCCTGCTCGAAGACCCGTTTTGGACCGCGCGGGGGGTGCGTCGGCTGCGCCCGCAGTTTCTCGATCGGATAGGGGCGCAGGTCTCGCTCGCGCCCGCGCCGCTGTACGGCGTGATGCACGAGGCGATCTACGCCCAGGCCTCCACCGGCGCCACGGCATGGAGCGCCGACCGCATCCGCGGCGAGTTCCCGCAATTTCGCCTGCCCGACGTCGCCGCCGGGGCCGCAGCCGAATCGGAGCTGGAGGCTGAGGGCCGCGGCTTCCGCTTCACCGGCGAGCACATGTATCCGTGGCAGATGCGCGAGGATCCGGCGCTCGCGCCCATCGCCGACGCCGCCGACGCCCTGGCCGCCGACCCCTCGCTGCGTCGCCTCTACGACGCCGAGGCCCTCGCGGCAAACGGGGCTGCCGCGGAGCGCGGGGTTCGAGCCGGGCGCGGGGGCTCTGCGGCGCGCGAGGCCGCCGCGGGACACGACGCAACCGCTGCGCGAAGGGTTCCTGCGGCCGCCTGGGTGTACAAACGGGACATGTTCGTGCCCTACTCGATCTCGATGGAGACGGCGCGCCTTGCAGGCTTCCGCACGCTTGTTTCCGACACCTTCCACCACGACGGCCTCCACTCGGGCGGCCCGCAGATGATCCTCAAGCTCATCGAAGCGGTGCGGGGGTAAGGAAGCACAACGGCTTAGTTCCATCTGCCAAGGAAAGCGCTTCTTAGCTAAATGGCTCTTTTTCGTCATAGAATGCATTTGCATAGTGTAAACCACAAAATAATCAATATAAGGAACGGCAGTGTTTTCCATATCTTCCTACGTATTCCGCACACTCTTCCGACCCTAGCCGATTGGCCATTTGAGGCATTTCGTCACCGGATAAAGGTTTGGGTCGTAGGCGTAGCCAAATGCTGGATTTCTCCCATTCGTCAAAGAGTGTTCGGTTGAGAAGATCGGAACCAGGGTGTTTCCCACGGTTGAATAGATTTCGAGCTGGTAGAATCCCTCTGCGGTCTGGCTTACCACGGATCGCAATGCGTGGTGGTCGCTACGGCGTTGAAGCGACTTAAGACGATGGAGGCAGCACCATGACCGAAGGTCAATACAATTCTTCCCCCTACGGCGCCTGGGAGGCGGCCGGAGGCTTTCCGGCGGTGGGCGGCGCCGGCGCGCTCAGACAAGCCGTGGCGCCGGGACAAGCAGGCGAGTTCAACCAAACCGGCGTTCCCCCGCAAGGGCTTCGAGCGGCGGATTCGGGGTCCCGCCAGACGACGGCGAAGCGCTGGGCCGCGCGCGGCGGACTCGTGGCGCTGGGATTGCTATTCGGGTATGGAATTCATTCCCAGGGCGACGTCACCGATTCGCCGCAGTTCCGGCAGCTCCAAACCCGATCGGCGGCCGTTGAGCAAGATCTGAACTCGGCCCGGCAAGAGCTGAAAGATCTGCGCAATGAAAAATCGACGTTGGAGCAGAAGGTTAAAGCGCAGAAGTCGAACTCGAAGCGTGTTTCCGAGCTCTCTACGCAGATTTCGACCCTGACGAGCGAGCGGGATTCTTGCAAATCTCAGCTGGACAATGCGAAGCAGGCGTCCCAGAATTCTCAGCGGTCGTCCGCAGTGACGCAGACTTTCGGCGGTTCGGGGACGGCAGGCGATTCTGGAGCCTCGAGCGGCGCGGGAGCGTCGGGCGCCTCGGGTGCGTCCGGCGGTTCCGATTCATCCGGCGGATCCGGGTACGGGACAGACCGCTCGTCGGGCGGGTCGGCGTACTACCCAAATTGCGCAGCGGCGCGGGCCGCGGGGGCGGCGCCCCTTTACAGAGGCCAGCCCGGGTATCGGCCCGGTTTGGATAGGGACAACGACGGCGTCGCCTGCGAGCGCAGATAGGGGAGGCGGATGGAGACGGCCGATAAAACTGGAGACAGCCGATAGAGAGGCAGCGGCGGCGGATGAGTCACGAACTCATCCGCCGCCGCTGACCTGACTTTCAACTAGGCGGATGTGCCCGCGCGAGGGACACGCCTATACACGTCTGGCGCGGACTGAAACGCAGTGCTCGCAAGTCATGCCGGTGACGACAGGCTTGTACGCATCTGGCGCGGACGACATCGGTTCGAGGTCGGCGCGTCTGCGAGGCCGGCCCGCCGTCGGGCAGCACCCGACATGCCGCGGGGCGAGCTGAACCCAGTTACCCCATTGGATAGCCATCAGAGCAGCATCCGACATGCCGCGGGGCGAGCGCAGCGTGCCGTCAGGCGACGCCGCACCCGCCCCGCAACGAGGCGTTGCTCAGCAGCACTCAGCCAAGGCCGCCCTTTGCTTGCTCGCGTACGACGGCCACGGAGTCCTTGCCCGTGCCGGTCCAGTCGCCCACGACGAGCTTGTCACTGGCCCGCCCGTAGGTGAAGGACGTGTCCGCGTCGCCTCCGGAGAGGGCGTTCTTCACGAACAGGGTCGCACCGCGGCGGACGGACACGGTGTCCTTGCCGTCGCCGTTCCAATCGCCGACGAAGGCGACGTCGTCGCTGCGCCCGTAGGCGAAGGTGCGATCGGCCTCGCCGCCCGTCAGGGTGTCGCGAAGAAGGTTGGTGTACCCGCGGCGGACGCCGAGGGTGGCCTTGCCGTCGCCGTCCCAGTCGCCCGCGAGGCCGCGATCCGAAGCCTTGCCGTAGGGAACGGCGGCATCGGCTGCGCCCGAGGCGGTGGCGTTGTACTTGATCGAGAAGACGTTGCCGTTCTTGACGGCGATATCGTCCTTCTTGTCGCCGTTGAAGTCAGCCACGAGCACCTGACCCGATCCCGTCCCGGGGAAGGTCGCAGCGGTGGTCTTCGCGTCAGACCGGTTGGAATCGTAGAAGGTGTAGTTCTCGCCATTGCGGATTGCGACGGTCGAAACGCCGTCGCCGTCCCAGTCACCCGCGATGACCTCGCCGCCTGCAGGGATCTTCATGCCGAGCTTCGCGATGGAAGCCGGGAACTGGTCGGCGAAGTAGAGGTTGCAGGCGTCATCAGCCAGGCAGGGATCCGCGATCGGCTTCTGGCTGTTGTCTGCCGGAGGCTTGGGCGTCGGGTTGCTGGGCGAGGGGTTCGGCGTCGGCTCCGGTGAGGGAGCCG